>CAZSIK010000490.1:0-1502 GCA_964606515.1 uncultured Prolixibacteraceae bacterium | reverse complement strand
AATGGCTCGAAAACTTTGCCTATAAAACCGAACTGAGCTGGTGGATTTTTGCCCTAACCGGCCTGCTGGTCCTGCTTATTGCTATGCTAACGGTGAGCTGGCAAAGCTGGAAAGCGGCCAGGAGAAACCCAGTTGAAAGTTTGAGGTATGAGTAAAACCCACCCCAAAAACCCCCTTACTGATGCTCGTGATTCCACTTCGCATCAACAAAAAGGGTATGAACTATCAGGGTTGGATAGTTGAACATTGGTGGAAGCAAGGTTATTTCGAGCCTCAAATTCTGAAATAATTCTCAATCCACAATCGCTCCAGTCAACCAGCTTATTAGAAATAAGCCTTTGGGGTCATTTCCAGCATATTAAACAAATACACAACCGAATACAACCAGAAAGGCACAAATTATCCATAAAATATTTGCTCCTTTTTCGGCATTTACGATCCAGTTTTCAAGAAAAATGTACGAATCATCAATTGAAATGTACCATTTCAACATTGATCATACAGAAATGAACCTACATTTGACAAAAAAAAACAATAACCTGCAATTATGAAAGCATCTAGTGTCTATCGCTTGACAATAACAGTCACCTTGCTGTTATTCAGTTGGTTTTTAACTTCAGCCCAAAACCACGAACTGTCGCAGCACATCACGAAACTTTCGGAGTGGGAAGGACAAGCCGACGTTGAGGATTATGTACCTGAAATGGAGATCGTTGGGCAAAATATTCACACTATTTGGGTACGTCATGTTTCAGGGGGTGAAGGGTATCTGTATTATCGCAGGTCGACCGACCTTGGCGAAACATGGGAAGCGCCCAAGCTTATCCATACCTATACGAACCCAGATTGGGCAAAGTCGTTCGAACACCGCAAACTGGCAGTTGAGGGCGAAAAAGTATACATTGCCACTGCCGATTACAATTATCCGGACAATGGAACCAGCCGAATTTACTTTTACGAATCGGTTAATGCAGGAGCAAACTTTGCAGCGGGTCGTGTTCTATCGCAAAATGAGGGTGGATACAGACATTTTTATAACAGTTTGATTAAAGTAAAAAACGGGAAAATTGCCATTGCTTATCAAGGTGAAACTTCCGGAATACGCAAGGGTACCTGGTTTCTCTACTCCTCAAACGGAGGGGCAAGTTTCACTGACACACGGATAAGCGAAGAATCCAGCGGGCTTAGCGACCTCTTTTTCGATGGAAATCAAGCCATTGTACTTCATAATTACACCTTCTTTAATAATGGGTTGCACACCGGACGGGTATGGGTTTCGACAACAACCGACGGCACAACCTTTACAACCAATAAAATTTCACCAAAATACACAACAACTTCAGGCGAAAGTGAGAAATGTTTGTCGCGTCAGTTTGAAAATTACAGTGCTAAAATAGCCAAGTCCGGAAACAACATTGTAGTTGTATTTGAAGGAAATATTAGCGAAGGCGTTTATTCAATACTTTACGCCCGGTCGACAAATAATGGGCTTTCCTTTGAAG
>CAZSIK010000489.1:0-1521 GCA_964606515.1 uncultured Prolixibacteraceae bacterium | reverse complement strand
TGCTTAATTGGGCTTGCTCGTATCCGGGCTCCACGGCCCCGATCAGGTTAATTATGTCTTGTTGTGTATAGAAACGGTTCAGTCTTAAATCCAGTTCGTTGGTCAATAAAATGAATTTCGTGCCGGGTTGGCTCGCCTGACCGATGAGGTGCGCTTTCTGTTTCGCATTCTCAATGGCTTTGCCTTCAGGTCCTTCGGCGTTCATGCTGAACGAATTGTCGATGTAAATTCCAACAACTTGTTGCGCTCTTTCTTTTTCGATATCCTTGTTGGGCTGGTAGGGGCGTGCAAATGCCAGGACAAGAAAAGCCAGTGCCAGTATCCTGCAAGTTAAAAGTACAAGTTGCTTGATTTTCGATTGTTTCTTGGTTTCCCTTTTTACCTTTTTCAGGAAATCGACGTTCGAAAAATAGACGGTTACATGCTTTCTTAGATTCAGAAGATGAATCAATATGGGGATGGCAACCAGGAAAAGGGCCCATAACATTGAAGGATATAGAAATTTCATCGGTAAAAGTTCATTTTCATTTCAGTTTTCAAAAATAAGAAAATATTGACCCTTATGCCTATCCGTTGGAAGATAAACCATGGAAGTTGGGGCTTGTTTTCTTACAAGGAGCCTAAAACGCTGTTCTTTGGGGTTGTGGCTTTGAAATCCTTAAGATAGAAGGGTTCAAAATAAGCTACATCGACAAAATCGTGATGCAAAAACTTTTGGAATGCCGGTAGGGCCATATAAACCGATGAAGTGATTAGTCCATCTGGAAAAACAGCGTGTTCGTGATTGAGCATTTCCTTGCATTTGGCCGCACCGTTTCCAAAAAAAAGGCATCTGTGGTTCTCGAGTTCATATTGAAATGAACCTGGCTCGACGACCAGAGCATCGACGGCCGACAAGGGTTGGAGCTTGTTGTCGAAAATGGCCGAATACACTTCCATTCGGCGGGCGTCGATCATCGGGATCAATAGATCGTTTTCCTCGGGTTTGTATCGAAATTGTCCAGGAAACTGAAGTAGTCCGGAAGCCATCGAATGTAACGGGCATAAAGAAATCAGCGGAATATCGGCTGCAAAACAGAGCCCTTTGGCTGCCGAGACACCGATTCTGAGCCCGGTATATGAACCTGGCCCCATGCTTACAGCTACGGCATCTAAGGTATTGGCTTTGATCTGGTTCCTGTTCAATAGGGTTTCAATAAACCGGGTGAGCAACCTGGAATGGTTCAGTCCTTCGCTTTCTTCAATATAGTCGCATACTTCCCCGTTACTTGTTACAGCTACAGAGCATACGTTCGTCGATGATTCGATACATAATATCCTGCTCATATCCATCTTATTTTCGCTGCAAAGATGGGAAAAAATGTGTATTTCGAGGAAAAGCCGAATGCATTTGTGCTAAGATACGAGTTAACTGTTTTCAGAAATTACGTTCCATGGCTTCATCACTCTTTCAAGGGCTTTTTGTCCCTGGTACCAGGAAAGAAAAATGCCGTAATTGGTAATAGCTACGCTCAGGTTTCT
>CAZSIK010000488.1:0-1532 GCA_964606515.1 uncultured Prolixibacteraceae bacterium | reverse complement strand
GACGAGATGGCCTGGCCAGATGGAAAACTCAACAAAAAAACCATACAAAATATCCATGGTTTTCCCGATCAAAGAGATTCCTTGCTGAAAACTTCACTAATCAGCATGAAAGATTTCAACCGTTTAAGCACAGATTCAGCCTGGAGCCTCAATGAAACCGACAGAACTACTTTGAAAAATTTTCGCAGTCGACTGCCTTTTCCCAAAAAAAACACTGTTCTTCAGAAAGTCATCTCTCTTCAAGAGGTTGCAACATACATGAACAACACCTATAATGGCACCATCGGAGGCTATTTTTCAGTGGCTGCCGATATCAAAACGCTGAAAACCATGCACGAAATATACTATGGATTGCGCCTTGACTATAATGGCTCCCAATTTTTACCCGATGGGGCAGGATATGCAGTGATACGGTTCACAAGTAGTTTTACCAATCAAACCAATGTCCCTTATTGTGTCGAAATGGGAGGCAACAAGCCACACTCCTGGCCAGGAACCGGTGGTGGTTTCACTTCCTCAACATTGGGAGAAGGAGGATATCCTGAGTATTGTTTCATCAATTATTTTCCACCCGACCAAGGTGCCGAGCTTTATGAAGTGACCCCAAAAGGGAATGAAATTTTAAGGGCCACTTTTCAATACGCGAAATGGACTACCACTGAACCCAGGGACAAAGGAACCGATTTATGGATCAATCCAATCAGAAACGGTATTTTTGGCTTGCAGAACAGTGAATACAAACCGATACGGATCCATCTCAACGGCAGAATGCAAATAGAAAACCTGAACGGGACTTATACTGATTATTCAGGCCCTCTCGTTTACATCGAGACACATGCCTATTTCAAACATAAATTATTCAGGGTATGGGGTCTCAACGAAAACCATAATCTCCTTACAACTCTAGAAAGTAACATTGCCAAGAACCTTGATTTCATAATGAATGAACCATGGATTTTCAGTAAAACTATTTCCATTAATCAAGTCGACAGCATTTTTGAAAAAATAAGCCTTCATTAACCTCGTCTTGAAAATTGATCCCGCCAAAAGCTATTCAATAAAACATTTTAATTAAATTGTATTGATTTAAATTTCATTTTGATATTATTCTTTATCTATAAAGACTATGTTTGAATTACAGACGATAAAACGAAAATTAGTCAATACCTCTCTAATCATAGCCACTCTTGCGGGTTTGCCTGTATTGATCATGTCGGTGGTTCGCTCCATTGAATTGAAATTCAATTTTTTCATCTATTCTCATATTGGTGTATATCTGCTTATTACGCTCGTAGCTCTTTTCCGGTATCAATTAAATTACACTGTTAAATCGCTGGCGATTATTCTACTGTTATTTTTTTTAGCTGTAGTCGACTTTATAAAAACTGGCTTCCAAAGCGCTGGTTTTATTTGGCTTGTAGGTGCAGTGATCCTCACCGCCCTTTATTTCAACTTAAAAAAGAGCATGATCACCTTATTTATTTCCATTGCCGTTGTACTGATAATCATGTTATTGTACCGTCAAGGAATTA
>CAZSIK010000487.1:750-1543 GCA_964606515.1 uncultured Prolixibacteraceae bacterium | reverse complement strand
CTTAATAGCCTGTGATACTTTACGTTGATACTTCAACGAAGTACCAGTAATACGACGGGGAAGAATTTTCCCCTGCTCGTTGAGAAATTTCTTCAAGAATTCAGGGTCTTTGTAATCGACATACTTAATGCCACTTTTCTTAAAACGGCAGTATTTTTTCTTCTTTACCTCAACAGACGGTGGAGTGAGGTACCTAATTTCTGATTGATTGCTCGACATGATTAATTCTCCTCTGCTTTAGCTTTAACTTTGTTTTTGCGTCTCTCGCTGTATCCAACAGCGTGTTTGTCAAGTTTAAAGGTTAAAAAACGAATGATTCGTTCGTCACGACGAAATTCGGTTTCCAACTTTTCGATAAACGCCGCGGGAGCCTTGAACTCGAGCAGGTGATAGAAACCCGTTGACTTCTTTTGGATGGGGTAAGCCAACTTTTTCAAGCCCCAGTCTTCTTCGTAGATGATTTCCCCTTGGTTCGAGGTGATCAATCCGCTGAACTTTGCGATCACTTCCTTGAATTGTGCATCCGACAAAACAGGAGTTGCAATGAAGACAGATTCATACTGATTCAACATACAATTACCTTTAGAAATTGATATTAATATTTCTTTTGCTCCTTCCGCGCAATTGACCGGTAATAAATCGTTCACTTGGATTATAGCAGAAAAAGCCGCGCAAAATTAGAAATAAATTTTTGCCTGCCAAATTCTTAGGTTATCTTTTTAAAAAGAATGCCTTCGCCGGCCTGAACTATCCTGATCTTTTTTCCTTTGCACAAAGCCTTTTTTTTATTTTT
>CAZSIK010000487.1:0-740 GCA_964606515.1 uncultured Prolixibacteraceae bacterium | reverse complement strand
TGTACAACATGCGAAAATTAGCCATACTAACTTTTTTGTTCTTGATCGTTGTTTCAGTCAAAAGCCAACCCAGAAGCATTTCAGCCGATCCAAAACCCGGTTTGGTGGTGGTGTTTGTGGTTGAACAAATGCAGGCCGATTACATCGACCGGTATTGGCCAACCTTTCAGGAAGGAGGTTTCAGGAGGTTGGTCGGAAGGGGAGCCGTTTGCGAAAATGCCAGGATGGAAATGCACAACATCAGGCCATCGACCGGATGCGCGACCCTCTCGACAGGGTCATGGCCTTCGGTACATGGCATTGTGGGCGATCAATGGTACAAGCAACTCAGCCGCGAATTCGTGCACTGTGTCAACGACGATTATTACCTTACCCTGGGCAGCGATTCAAAGGCAGGCAATTGTTCTTCAGGTCGGTTAAAAGCCTCAACCTTAGGCGATGCCCTCAGGCAAAACACCAACCTGAAGTCGAAAGTATTTTCAGTGGGGTTGAATTCCGCCCCTGCCATTATGATGGGCGGCCACTCGGCCAACGGGGTTTTTTGGTACGACAGCAGCAACGGACACATGATCTCGTCATCGTATTATTTCGATAAATTTCCCTCGTGGGTTCAGGATTTCAACTCGAAAGGCTTTCCGGCACTGTATCTCGAACGCGAATGGGGTTTGTTGCTTCCTGCCGAGAACTACTCTGCTGGTTTCGAAGATGCATGCCTGCTCGAAAAAGGCTTTTTTGAACGA
>CAZSIK010000486.1:0-1567 GCA_964606515.1 uncultured Prolixibacteraceae bacterium | reverse complement strand
ATTTTTTCAGATCGATCCAAACCGGCGACCACACTTCTTTGATGGTGTTGAAACTACCCTCTTTCTCGTGATGCGGTCCCACGATCCCATCGGCGCCATGGTTGCCGTCGTTGTCGATTTTCCCGCCCAGGTCGGTACGGACAACTCCTTCGTCGGCCAAGACCCAAAGCAGTCCACCGGCACAGCGCGGATGGGGGTACATCATCTGCCAGTAATCGTAAAGACCTGCTCCATGTCCACCATCGTACAAGCCATGCAGGAACTCAGTAGGGAAGAAGAGCATCTCGCCGCGCAGGTACTCCTGGGTTTCGCCATACGAGCGGTAGTGCATGGTTTCGAGGCCACTCAGGTCCTGTTGCGGATGGAGGACCGGACGTTTCTGCGGGTCGTACACATGAAATTCTTTATCAAGTTCCACGTTCCAGCCCCCTTCGTTGCCGTTGTCCCAGAAGATGACCGAGGGGTGGTTTACATCGCGCTGTACCAGACCATGCACCAGCTTACGGCCAACGCCGGTATCGTAACGGCCATGCCATCCTGCTATTTCGTTCATTACATAGAGGCCCAGTTCGTCGCAGGCCTCAAGGAATTCAGGATCGGCAGGATAATGTGACAAGCGCACGGTATTCATGTTCATGGCCTTCATCAGCCTTACATCCTCGTAATTTTGTTCCCGGTTCAATGTCCGGCCTGTTTCGGGACGGAAGCTGTGACGGTTTACCCCCCGCAGGTTGATTTTTGAACCGTTGAAGTAAACCCCATCGCCTTCGCGGACTTCAATAGTGCGGAACCCAATGCGTTCGGTCACTTCATGAATGGTTTTTCCATCTTTCTTCAACAAGAATTTAACGTTGTACAGATTGGGTGTTTCGGCTGTCCACTGATTAACATTTTCGAAAACGGTATGCAGGATTATTTTATCGCCTCCTGAACGGGATGATGCAGAAAACTCATTCCCTACAGCCTTGCCTGAAGCATCGCGCAATTGAGCCGATACCTCAACCCCATCATTGATGGCTAGTCCCAAATAAACTTCAGCAAGAAAACTACCATCGGAGTTGGCAGCTATGGCTGTACGATCGATAAAGGTCGACGGCATCACTTCGAGGAATACCGGGCGGAAAATGCCGCCAAAGTTCCAGTAGTCGGCCCGGCGTTCGGCCAGGTTCACACTGGCATCGTCAGACTCTTTTTTCACGGTAACTTCCAACAGGTTATCGGAACCGTACTTCAGATAATTGGTAATGTCGTACTGGAAGCGATAGAAACCGCCCTGGTGCACATCGCCTGCCTTGGTGCCGTTGATGCTTACACGGGTATCGGTCATTGATCCTTCAAAAACAAGGTGGATGGTCTTTCCCTGCCATTCAACCGGCACCTTAAAAGTATGCCGGTACTGGCCTTGTTCGGTCGAAATACCCGGGTGGGTCTCTTTTCCGTAGAAATTGACCCCGTAGGTATAAGAGCCAAAACCCTGCTGTTCCCAACACGAGGGCACCGCGATTTTGGTCCAGGCACCACTGTTTCGGCCTTCGGTGCAGTAAAAATCCCACTGGACGGCATCGTT
>CAZSIK010000485.1:0-1568 GCA_964606515.1 uncultured Prolixibacteraceae bacterium | reverse complement strand
ATTGGGGCAAGGCCGATAATCAGAAAACCGCATTTTATGGTGAGTATCAAAACTATGGCGAAGGAGCAAAAACAGATCAACGGGTAAAATGGGCCAAACATTTGAGAACAGCTGATTTAAAACAGTATGAAATTGAAGAGGTTTTTCGTTTTAACCTTGTCGCTCCTGAAGATACTTTATTGTGGAATCCGATAAGATAAAAAAAAAGAAGATAATTTTCGAGTAATTGTTTTACTGTCAATAATATAAATAGCATATCTGATGGATGTGCTATTTTTTTTATGAAAACTGAAATCGTTTTCATATATTTGCCTGTACTGTAACCTAAAACTTGAAAGAATCGATGAATGAAAATGTAAAATTCCGGTTGATTTTTTTTGCCAATAATAAAGTGAGCTTGGGAAATCCGTACCGGAAAACCCCTTCATCGTTTGTGCATTCTCAAGCCACCAAACCATATCCCGAATTTTCAACGACAATTTTTAATAACTTTAACTAATGAGATTATGAAAAGAATTTTATTCAGAACATTTTCATTGGTGGTGGTGATGACCCTGTTGGGGTTGTTTTGCACACCCAAGGATCTGTTAGGATCGGTCAATGCTGAAATTGACCTTTCTGCGAACGACGATCCCGCATCTCTTCTGACGGCATTGCAAGGTGCTGCCGCTGGCGATGTAATCCTGCTCGGCGCTGGTAAAACCTACAACGCAGGTGGTTTTGCTTTCGATAAATCGGTCGAAATCAAAATGAAGGATGGATCAACAGGTGAACTGCCAATCATCGATGTTGCTGCTAACTTTGACATTGCACAAGATGCCAACATTGGCTACATCAAGTTCACAAAAGTTCAGCTGAAGTATACCGCCAACAACGACAAGTATGTAATCAATGCCTCCAAAACCGGGGTAACATTGGGTGAACTTAAATTTGACGGTTGTAATATCAACACCATGCGCGGAGTTTTCAGGGGGAAAAGTGATGGTTCAGGTACCATTTCAAAAATTACCGCAATAAACTGCAATATTAACAACCTTAACAGCTCAAATTCCTATGGAATTTTTAATATCGACGATACCGATTGGTTCTGCACCGATATTGAAATCAAGAATACTTCTATTTGGAAAGTTGCCCGTATTGTAACCAGCAAAACCAATGTGAATTCGGTTACTTACGATAAATGTACCGTTAACGAAGCGCCTACTACAAACGATTTTATGGTAAGGGGTGCCAGTGCAACCGTTGCATTCAATACCGTTACCATTACCAATTGTATCTGGGGGGGCGGATTAACCGGTGACCCGATTAAAGGATTTCAGGGTGTAGTAACTACATGGAACCTATCGAATAATTATGCTACCAGCAATTTTTCCTTCGCAGGAAATGCAATCGAGGGTTTCCCCAATACAGTCTATGCCGGAACACCTGCCCAACTATGGGTCGATCCGGCCAACGGCAATTTCAGTTTCCTTGATGCTAACTTCGCTGGAAAATCAACAGCCGGCGACCCAAGATATGCTGTAGCTTCAGGTCCCAAAAAGATTGCATACATTACTAAAGCTAAAGTC
>CAZSIK010000484.1:0-1576 GCA_964606515.1 uncultured Prolixibacteraceae bacterium | reverse complement strand
TTAAAGACTTTTGCCGTTATGTATGCTTTTTCTGCCATATATTGCAAAAATACAAATTATAATCTCAAATCATGTTGTTAATTTATGAAACGCGGTGTCTATTAGCATGACCGCCAACTCACATCTAATATCTCATATCTAATATCTCATATCTTTATATACCCCTGCTTAATCGCGTACTTCACCAACTCGACCATCGAATTCAGATTAAGTTTGGCCATGATATTGGCTTTGTGGGTGTCGATGGTCCTGGGGCTGATGAACAGTTTATCGGCAATCTCCTTGTTGCTCATCCCTTCGGCCAGGAGAATCATTATCTCGGTTTCACGATCCGAAAGGCAGGAGTCGCCTTTCCCTGAATTGCGGTTCACCTGGTCGACATAGCTGCGATATACAATTTTGCTGATCTTCTCACCAAAGTAGCTGTCGTGCTGGAAAACTGCCTGTATTGCTGCAATCAATTCCTCCTTTGATGTATCCTTCGAAAGAAAGCCTTTAGCCCCGGCTTTTACAGCCTGAAGAATGGTTTCTTCTTCGGTAACCGACGAAAGGACCAAAATTTTTATGCAGGGGAATTTTTCAGTCAGTTCCCTCGATATTTCAATTCCGTTTTTCCCGGCCAACTGAATATCGAGCAACACTACATCGGGTTTTACTTTTTCAAGGGCAATAAACAAACCCTGATGATCTTCTGCTTCACCCACCATTTTTATCGATTTTTCGCCCATGAGTAAAGCCCGAATCCCGTCGCGCACAATTTTATGATCGTCGACTACCACAATTTTTATCTGATCCATCTGACATTTTTGTATTAGGGTTCAACAACATTTTTTAAACTAAAATAAAATTCGGTGCCTTTGCCCGGGGTACTTTTTACCCCTATGCTCCCGCCCATTTTGTCCATCAGCTCTTTGCAAAGGATCAGACCAAGCCCGGTGCCCTTCCCTTCAGGCCGACCGATTGAGCGGGTATCTTTGTCAATCCTGAACAGTTTTGACAGCTCCTCTTCCGTCATCCCAACCCCTTGGTCGGAAATCGAAAACAACACCCCTGCCGGTTCTTGAAAACCCGTTATGGTAACGGTTGAGTTGACCGGCGAAAATTTAATGGCATTGGTAAGCAAGTTATTCAGTACTGTTTGTATTGCCCCTGAATTGCCCAAGGCCATTAAACCCGCCGAAACAGTATTTTCAAGCAGTATCGAGCGGCTCCGGGCAAAAGCCGAGAGACTGTCAGCCATCAACTGAACCGCTTCATTCATATCCACTTTCTCAAGTTCGGCATATGCCGGCTTCATCTGTATTGAAGCCCAGTCGAGCATATTTTTCAGCATCGCATTCATCCTGAGCGCCGATTCGGTAAGCTCATCGATGTAATATCGGTGTTCACTTTTATCCAGGTCGTCGAAATTTTCTTTTAAAGCAGTGGTGATGTTACAGAATGCCGAAAAAGGGTTTTTCAGATCATGGGCTAGGATGGAAATAAATCGATCTTTTGTGGAATTCAGAATATTAAGTTCCTGATTTTTCTGGTCGAGTATGCGGCTGCTTTTTTTTCTGTCTTCGAAAAGGATCCA
>CAZSIK010000483.1:0-1578 GCA_964606515.1 uncultured Prolixibacteraceae bacterium | reverse complement strand
AATTCGATGATGGGGCCGATTTCGCAGAGCATGGCCGAGATGGCTTTGCCAGCATCAATGGCACTCCCTCCTCCGACCGCCAAAACCACTTCAGGATTCCATTTTCGATATTTTTCAACGGCACCATCGACATCGTTAGGAGAAGGCTCACCTTCAATGCTAACCCGATGGAATTCGATTTGTTTACTCCTGAACCCGGCAAAAAGATCGTTGGCCATTTTACTTTCCGAAAACGAATTTTTGCCAGTAACAAGCAAAACCCGATGGCCAAACGATTCTACCAGGCGTGGGATGATTTCTGCCTTTCCGCAACCAAAATGAATTTGTGGTATGGATGAATGTTTGAAGCCTATGTTCATCACATTTGTATTTTATTAACTCACCTCGGTTTTTTCGATTCCTTTTGCAGCCATAGATAAGCATCCTCGAGGTTGGGTTCAATAACGATGGCATCGGGATGGGGTTGTTCGCCCGAGATAATCCTTATACGTATGTTGTTGCCATCGCGCAAGTGGTGAATCACATGCAATCCGACTACGGCTTGTTCGAACTGGCTGGCCTCGACTGTAAGCTGCCATACATGCCCCTTGGCGGTCTCGGTCATGTTGCGCGGCGATCCGATGTATTGTACTTCGCCTTTACGCAGCACAGCCACCTGCTCGCACGAGCTGGCAATATCCTCGATAATGTGGGTCGAAAAGATCACGATGCGTTGCCGGCTGAGTTCCACCAACAGGTTTCGGAACCGGATCCGTTCGCGTGGGTCAAGGCCGGCGGTAGGCTCGTCTACAACCAGGATCCTTGGCAGGTGAAGCAATACCTGGGCAATACCCACACGTTGTTTCATCCCTCCCGAGAACGACCCGATTTTCTTGTTTCGATGTTCCCACATGTGTACCGACTGCAACACATGGGTAACCCTATCTTCGCGAACATCAGTATCATTGATGTTTTTCAATATAGCCTGATAATGTAGGTAATCCCAGGCAGTCATGTTTTCGTACATGCCAAATTCCTGGGGAAGGTAACCGATCAGGCCTTGTAGTTCTTCCCTCTTTTCAATCGAATTAATGTTGTTGAACCAGATAGTGCCGTAGCTCTGCTGGTTAATACCGCAGATGGCCCGCATCAGGGTTGATTTACCCGCACCGTTGGGTCCAAGCAAACCGTACATCCCGTTATTGATCTCGAGCGAAACCCCTTTCAATGCTTTAAACGGGGTATTCTTCTTTCCGATTATTGGAATTGAAAGCACGAATCGATAAAGCACCTTCCTGAAATTCTTCGCTTTACCGGTAAGCCGGTTCACGTTAATGTTTTCGCGATGAATTTTCCTTGAAAGGGTATCGACCATCAATGCCAGGTACCACAGCAAGAGCAAGATTATAGTTCCTCCTATATTCTTGTTTTCCAAATATATAATCGCCATCATGGTCAAAGGGAAAAACCAGTATACCATCCAACGGGAAAAATTCCAAAATTTAAGCCTCCATGGCCGCTTCCCTTGTTCCACCCTGTACTTTTCAAACTTTTGAAGGGGCGAAATAATGAGCAGTAAGAGGAAGTAAATCGATAGGG
>CAZSIK010000482.1:0-1588 GCA_964606515.1 uncultured Prolixibacteraceae bacterium | reverse complement strand
GACAGAACTCGATGTGTGGCAGTACATCAGGCTGGAAAACATTCCCATTGTACCTCTGTACTTCGCGAAACCACGGCCTGTAGTTGAAATCGATGGGAACCTGATTTTGGCCGACGACGACCGGATGCCACTGAAATACAGGGAAAAAGCGTTTATGAAAAAAGTACGCTTCCGCACCCTTGGCTGTTATCCGCTTACCGGGGCCATCGAGTCGGATGCCGATACAATCGAAAAAATCGTGGCCGAAATGATGACGGTAAAAGTTTCGGAACGCACCACCCGGGTAATCGATTTCGACCAGGAAGGCAGTATGGAACAAAAGAAAAGAGAAGGTTATTTCTGATTAACAACTTGTTAGCTTATTTATTTCCTCGAAAAACAGTCGGTGAAAACAAAAAGAAAAGAAATGATATACCGGGCAAAGTTTTCTTTCGTTATTATGAAGATGAAAATGATCAGAACTTAAATGATTTTTTATGAAGACAATTCGCACAACTATTTTGGCTCTATCCCTATCCTTAATCCTTTTTAACGCTTGCAACAAAGAAAAAACCATACCCGAATTAACTGACTTGTTACCGGTTTCGGATACTACAATTAATGTAGGCAAGGAATTGTTGTTTCATGCAGAAGTGCTAACCGACCTGACGTTCAAATATCAATGGTTTGTCAACGATTCCCTGCTTTCTACCGAACCAGCCTTCCTTTTCACCCCTGCAAAATCGGGCAATTATTTGGTAAAAGTACGGGTAAGCAACCGTCATGGCTACGATAGCTTACTGGCTGAAATAAAAGTGCTTCCTCGTGAATATATAATTGATTTTGAAGAACTCGCGTTGGGTAATTCCTCTTATTGGAATGGTTCCGGCGGTTCTGGAAAATTCACCTCCGGAATAGCTTCGTTTACAAACAACTTTAAGGCAACAAAGCCTCTTTGGGATGGCTTCTCGTACTCAAATCTTAACGATACCCTCAATGCGGAAACTGGGAATATGTACAGTGTATTCGATTCACATAACCGGAATAACCAGTTTGCTGTATTTAATTATACACCTGCAATTCCTTCATTCATCACCTTCGACAGCGAAAAAGCCCTGAACATGATCAGCTTGAAAATTAGCAATACTACCCCGACAGCTTTAACCATTCTGAATGGTAGCCCAAGCCTTCTAAAATTTGGTGGCTATTCCGGTAATGACCCTGATTATCTGAAAGTGATCATCACAGGGATCGACCCCAATGGAAACAGCACCGGAACGGTTGAAAGCTTTTTGGCCGATTACCGCGACAGCAATAACCTAAACGATTTTGTACTGAAAAGATGGACCTTGGTTGACCTTTCTTCATTGGGAAAAATCAAAAAAATGTATTTCTCGGTTCAATCCACCTGGGAAGGTTCAACTTTTCTCTCGTTTGCCCTTGATGAAATAAAATATTACGATCCAGAATAAGAAATCCTTCGGTATGCTCTACTCCTCCTTATTTGAACGGACCCGGTTGTTGTTGGGAGCTGAAACCATGGAACGGATTGCCCGCGTAAAGGTGATTCTTTTCGGCATAGGTGGAGTTGGCAGTTGGTGTGCCGAAA
>CAZSIK010000481.1:0-1597 GCA_964606515.1 uncultured Prolixibacteraceae bacterium | reverse complement strand
AAATATTGTTAAATAAAATATTATCAAGTCCGCAAGATACATTTTGCCGAGGTACTGTAAACATCATCGAAAAAGAATAACCATAATAAAATATTGGTATCAATTAGCAGTGAATAAAAATGACGTGAATGGTTCCTGGTAAAGTCAAGAATAACTTTTTTTATAGTGTTCATTAGTAATTGTTTGTGGGGGAGGAGAGCGGGTAGAAGGATGTTGTTGTCGGGCATCCGAACTGTTTAAATGGATTAAATGTCAAATAGAAGTAATAAACCGTTTGTTCAAAAGAGTAAAAAATAACTTTTTCAGCTCTTTTTTGAACAAGGGACTTCAAAATAGGGACAAAATAAATCTTCAATGGCCAGGAAGTTTTTAAAAAAAATGGTTTCAATTAATTAATGGCAATCTTTCCCGAAAAGGATTTTTCTCCCTGAGTTAGTTTAAAAAAAATAAACTCCACCTTTCAAACAGTTTCTCCATCTGTCTTGAATACAAATTCTTCCTTATATGAAGTATCCCATTGAGATGTAGTTCATCAAACATTCTCCAAACTAAAGAATCAAGGCGTTGCCTTGCTTTTCGTGCTGATTTTTGTGTGGCTTGGATTTTCTATAAAAGTGGATTTTGAATCAGATGGTCTTTTTCATGTTCATCAGAAACTTCGTTAAAATGTATTGATCTTAAGCAAGATATAAAATAAGAATACTTGTTAATAAGTTGAGCTCAAAAGTATAAATTTTTTATGAATTATTTAGTTCAGTCGGTTTTGAAAGATAAAGGATTTGGAAGAACGATTCAACGAGTGGAGCCGGGGTGTTCATTGTTTCCGATCAGTTCCTATGGTAGCCTAAGCCGAAAGAAGGGCTCCCAGTTATTGTCTTGCTAATGAGAATTATCAGGCATAGAGTTGTTCCAGCCTGTCGGCCATGGCATTGGCAAGGTTTTGGGCTTCGCTTCGCTTTTCTGCTTTCAACGATCCTTTTTCTTCAACGGGTGGGTTAATCGATTCCCATTGGACGGCTCCGGCAAAGGTTTCAAGGTTTTTTACCCCACCGCCATTCCAACTGTATGAACCGAAAATACCCAAGAGATGGTCTTTAATGCCTTTGTGCTCGATTTCGCGCACCAGGGCTTCTACGGCCGGGAACATTTCGTTGTTGTAAGCACAACTTCCTATAATTAAGCCTTTGTATTTAAAAATGTCGCTGATAATGTAAGAAATATGGGTTTTTGATGCATCGAAAATGCGGATGTCTTGAATGCCACGTTCAGCCAGCTGGCGGGCGATTACGTCTGCTATCTGTTCCGTGTAGCCATACATTGAGCCAAACACGATTACAACCCCTTTGTTGGTGGTGTAGCTGCTCCATTTCTGGTAACGCGACAGGATCCAGTCAAGTTGGGTGCGCCAGATCAGTCCGTGAGAAGGGGCAATTTGTTTCAGCGGGATCCCTTCAAGCTTGGCCAGCGCCCGTTGGGTGTGCGGGCAATATTTACCTACAATATTGGTAAAATAGCGCATCACCTCCTCTTCACGGATGGCGAGGTTGATCTCGTCGTCGAACACGCCGCCGTCTAAAGTACCAAAGCTGCCAAATGC
>CAZSIK010000480.1:0-1606 GCA_964606515.1 uncultured Prolixibacteraceae bacterium | reverse complement strand
ATAACGGCGCAACCGGATCGGTTACCTTCATCGGGACCGTTTCGCCTGCTGGTGGTAACTTAAAAGAACCGGTAACCGAATCGACCAAAAAAGCAGCCCGTTGCTTTTATGCGCTTCAGCAAAGCAGGGCCGACAGTAAACGCTATCCTGCCATTAACCCGATCGATTCCTATTCAAAATATCTCGAATATCCCGAGTTTATAGAATACATTACCCAAAGGATCGGCAATCAATGGATCGATCTTGTAAACGAAGCCAAAACCATTTTGCTCCGCGGGCAAGAAGTAAGCGAGCAAATCAACATTCTTGGCGACGACAGTGTGCCCGTCGATTACCACGTCCGCTTCTGGAAGTCGGAGGTGATCGACTTTGTAGTCCTGCAACAGGATGCCTTCGACAAGATCGACATGCTCACCCCGCTCGAACGGCAACAGTACATGTTGCGCAAGGTGATGGAAATTTGTCACACCGATTTCAGTTTTGATTCTTTTATCGATGTCGACAGTTATTTTAAAAGGATCATTAATCAGTTGAAGCAGATGAATTATTCTGAATTTGAATCAGAAAAATTTCAACAATACGAAGAGGAATTAACGGTAATCATTAATGAAAGGAAGATCGCATAATGGCAACAAAAGCTTTTCAAAAAATATACACAAAGATTTCGAAAATCACCAAGGCCACCTGCTCTCTGCATGCCGAGGGGATTGGGAATGAAGAATTGGCTGAAATCGACGGACGTCTGGCACAAGTAGTTAAAATTATCGGGAACGAAATCACACTTCAGGTATTTGGGGGTACCGAGGGCATCCCTACCAATGCCGAAGTGGTGTTTTTGGGGAAAGCCCCTACACTGAAAGTAAGCGACCAACTTGCCGGCAGGTTCTTCAATGCTTTTGGTGAACCAATCGACGGGGGACCAGCTGTAGATGGCGAAGAACGCGAAATCGGCGGGCCTTCGGTTAACCCGGTTCGCCGCAAACAACCCTCGGAACTGATTGCTACCGGTATTGCCGGTATCGACCTGAACAACACCCTTGTTTCGGGACAGAAGATCCCCTTCTTTGCCGACCCCGACCAACCCTTCAACCAGGTGATGGCCATGGTTGCCCTTAGGGCAAAAGCCGATAAGATCATCCTTGGCGGCATGGGCCTTACCAACGATGACTATCTCTTCTTTAAAAACGTATTCGATAATGCCGGGGCACTCGACCGCATCATCTCGTTCGTGAATACCACCGAGAATCCACCGGTCGAAAGGCTGCTGGTACCCGACATGGCCCTTACTGCTGCCGAATATTTTGCGGCCGAGAAAAACCAAAGCGTGTTGGTTTTGCTTACCGACATGACGTTGTATGCCGATGCACTTTCGATAGTATCGAACCGAATGGACCAGATCCCGTCGAAAGATTCAATGCCGGGCTCGCTTTATTCCGACCTTGCCAAAATTTATGAGAAGGCCGTGCAATTTCCCGAGGGCGGTTCAATAACCATTATTGCTGTTACTACCTTGTCGGGAGGCGACATAACCCACGCCATCCCCGACAACACGGGTTACATCACCGAAGGACAATTGTTCCTCAGGAGAGATTCTGATATTGGAAAA
>CAZSIK010000479.1:0-1613 GCA_964606515.1 uncultured Prolixibacteraceae bacterium | reverse complement strand
GGCAACAATGTGAAAAACCATATGGGAACCAATCAGGAATGGGGAACCGGGCTGGGATTGATGCTTTGTAAGGACCTTGTTTCCTTGAATAAAGGTTCATTCTCGGTGAGAAGCACTTTAGGGCAGGGAAGTAGTTTCTGTTTTACCCTGCCTTTAGTGGCCTCTTGATGGTATAACTTAAATTTAATTTCGACCGTAAAGGTCGAAAAAAAGCTGAAACCAGTTAGTTGTCAGCTTTTTTAGTTTGCCAGAGCTTTTCATCAAGCATCCAGGGCTCAATCGATAAATTGGACTCATTCTCGTTACGAATTTCTTCTGTGTCAGATTTTAGCTCTTTCTTTGTCCATAATTCTTCATCGGTCATCCAAGGTTCAATAGAAAGTGTCCCGGAAGGGCTGCTCTGTTTTTCGTAATGCCAGTTTGCCTGGTCCAGCATCCAACCTTCAATTTCAAGAGGTTTTTCTTCTTCATTATTAAACTCTACTTCCGAAGGATGACTTTTGATTTTTAAGGCAGGATTTGCGGCAAAGCAGTTGGCTGCAAGAAAAAGAGCGGATGCGGTGGTAGAAAGGATCGATACAAGTTGTGTTTTCATGACTAATTTTGCTTTAATTTGTTTGTTGTTCTGTACTTGTGTTTTCGAAGTATATGACAACTCAACAAGCAAATAGTTACAACGTGTTTAGTCGGAAACCAGCGAAATCAGGTTCAACAACGGTAAGCTGACTTGAAAAACCGGTAAATGGAGAGAAAATTTATGCTGAAATGGGCAAAAAAATGATTTTTTTGGTTTCAAAAAAAGGATCATCAAAAAACTGATTGATGGAATATAAACTAACCTGTTTTTGATAAGGTTTGATTTCTTCGTTAAAGTCACCTCCTTTAAGATAGATAATGCCATTAGGTATGGCGTTATGTTGTGCTTTTGATATCAGGTGCCGGGTTTGTTTCACAAAGTCAGGGAATGCGGTTACTGCGCGGCTTACAACAAAATCAAACTTCATTTCGATTGGTTCGGAACGGGAATGGATGCCCACCACATTTTTTAAATCGAGAGCCGCAGCTACTTCATTAACTACCTTTATCTTTTTCCCTATCGAATCGACGAGGGTAAACGATACTTCCGGAAATAAAACCGCGAGCGGAACTCCTGGGAAACCTCCCCCACAACCCACGTCGACAACCTTTGTTCCAGGCTTGAACTTGATAAGCTTGGCAATCGACAAAGAATGTAAGATATGCCGAATGTTGATTTCTCCTATATCCTTTCTTGAAATCACGTTGATTTGTTCATTCCAGACGCGGTACACTTCTGCCATCCGCTCAAACCGATCTTTTTGTTCCGCATTGAGTATGAAATACTTTACTATATTTTCCATTGGATCAATCATTTGGTTCAGCTTGAAAAATAGGCATATTAAAGGTGTCCTGGTCTATGCAAATTTGTTTGCCTTACAATTCTGTGGACAAATCTAATTCTTTTGTCCGTTCTTTCGTAGGTCCTTTTTTTGAATTTCTTTATTATATTTTTCGAGCTAATTTGTAATTGAAAATACAAATTGAATAACCGCTAATTTACCACTGTGACAGAAGTTGTCACAACCGCACAATAG
>CAZSIK010000478.1:0-1636 GCA_964606515.1 uncultured Prolixibacteraceae bacterium | reverse complement strand
ATGGGGTCAAACTGGATTAATACCAGAAGGAGGTACTTTGCCAAGCTATCAAGGAAATTACATTGATGAATTTTATGATTATCCTAGCGATAAGATAATTCATTATTTAGTTTATTATCAAGAGGTAATTCCTGGAGGAAATACTCGACCTACAGGGATAGATTTTGCTTTGGACCGGCTTAAAGTAAAATTCTATTCAAGCGGGATAGAAGAATCCAATGCAATAACCATCGACCGTTAATCGTTTAAATATCAATCCGGGAGCTATAATTCTAAATATAGCTTCCGGGTTAAATATGAATACTTATGAAATTTTTCCTTTCCTTTTATCTTTTGTTTTTGTCGTTTTTGGTATTTTCCCAGCCCTGCCAAATTTCAGGTTATATTCGCGACGGTTCCAGTGGCGACCTGTTGCCCAATGCCCACCTGACCATCGAACCCAAAGGCAACCTCGTGGTGGCCAATTCGTATGGATATTTCAGCTTTGATGCCAAAGCCGGGACCGTAACGTTCAAAGTTTCGTTTACCGGATATGACCCACTGGTAAAAACAGTGAAAATCACGGGCGATACGACCATCAATTGCCTGATGACCTCCGACAACCGGCTTGGAGAGGTGTCGGTCGTTGGTCGGTCGCGGAGCGCTGATGTGGTCAGGGAAGAGATTGGGGCCATCAGGCTCACTGGCCGTGAACTGGAAAAAATTCCCACTCTGTTGGGAGAAAAAGATATTGTGAAAGCCCTCCAGATGATGCCGGGGATTAAAATGGGCAAAGAAGGCATGTCGGGGCTTTATGTGCGTGGCGGCACCCCCGGCCAAAACCTGATGTTGCTCGACGGGGTGCCGGTTTACAATGTGAACCACCTTTTTGGTTTCTTCTCGGTGTTTACCCCCGAGGCAGTGAAAAGCGCCGATGTGTACAAAGGGGCATTCCCAGCGAAATACGGGGGTCGTATCTCGTCGGTAATCGATGTGCGGATGCGCGAGGGCAACCTTTATCATACCAAGGCCGACCTGACCATAGGCACACTATCGTCGAAAGCCCTGTTCGAAACCCCCATCGTGAAAGGAAAATCGTCGGTACTGGTGGCCGCCCGACTTTGCAATTCCGAACTGTTCCTGAATCCCTTCCGAAAAGATCAATCGTACAACAGTGGCAAGACCAAAGAGACCACAGCCTACAGCTTCTATGATTTCAACCTCAAGTTTTTTTATGACCTGGGGCAAGCAGGCAAGCTTTATTGGAGCGCTTATCTGGGCAACGATGTGCTGAATACCCGGACGAAAACCAATAAATTGACTGCTGACATGATTGGCCACTTATCGGGTGAACTTGAAGAAACATCGACCCATTACCAATGGGGCAACCAAACCTCATCGCTACGGTGGAATAAAAACTTTGGAAAGAAGCTTTTTCTAAACACCACCTTTTTGTATTCAAAATACCGTTTCACCCAAAATCTGAAGGAACACTTAACAAAAATCGACCACAGAGGAGATACGATAACTAAAGGTTTGGATTATGATCAATTGTCGCAGGTGGTCGATTGGGGTTGTTATACCGATATCGACTATTTCATCAGTACCCATAACCATCTTACATTAGGGGTGCAGTATACCCACCATTCCTTTACGC
>CAZSIK010000477.1:0-1636 GCA_964606515.1 uncultured Prolixibacteraceae bacterium | reverse complement strand
ACAGATAATAAAAAATTCAAAACGCAAAAATCAGGTGGAACATCAACCGATTCTGATATTTTCCTGGGCAAATTAGATAAAAACGGAAAACTTTTATGGATTAACCAATGGGGTGGACAAGGCGAAGACCTCGCGTTCAACCTTTGTTCCGATGGCAAAGGAGGAATATGGTTTACAGGTTCAACAACACAAGGCTGTTTTGGGCTAACATTACCCTCGCCCCTGCCAATTGCAAAAGAAAAGTACCTTTTTGTAGCTTCGTTAAACCAGAATGGAAATATAACCGATGTCTGCTACCCTTTCCATGGTTTCAATTTTTCGACGCAAGGAATTACCCTGTTTAACAATGAAGTCTGGATTTCAGCAAAATTCAGGTATTGGATTACCTCGGATGGAGAAAAAATTATTTCTGAAGGAAGCAACGATATTTTGCTACTTAACAGTCGGTTAAATAAATTTAATTTCCAATTGCAACATTTTGGAGGGCCGGGGAATGAAATGCCAGGCAATTATCTTGCGCTTGCAGGTTCTTATACCGATTCATTTTCAATTGGCGATATGCTTTTGACTTCTATGGATCAAACAAAAGATATTTTTCTTTTGACAATCGACAACGATAAAAAGATCGATCGCCTGTTTTCGATGAAAGGCGAATTGAGTAAATTCCCCATAACATTGTTTACCCATAACTCGGGCATTTATTTGGCAGGCGATTATTCTAAAAACCTTAAAATCGAAGAACAGGATATAAAAACGAAAGGAAGGGAGGATCTATTCATTGCCCGTTTCGAAAATTGCGATGCCAAAGACCCTGTAGAAATAACCATCGACACCATTTCCCAAGGTGATGGCAATACCGATTTCAGGCTTATTGCTACATCCAGTTTCGAATCGTACCTTTGGAACAATAACTCGACAAAACAGTTTATTACCACCAATAAACCGGGCATCTATTATGTAGAAGCAAAAGACCATTTGGGCTGTTTCTATGTCGATTCGGTAAGTATTGAACAATTTAAAAGTTTGTTGCTCAGCGACAATACAACAACTACGGGTTCTTTTAAAGTATACCCGACAATAACAAACGATTGGGTCAACATTCTGGCCAACACTGAAATAAAAACCAACAACTTTTTAATCGAGTTGATTGATATGAACGGGAAACCGGTTTTCACCAATACCTTTACTGGCAGAATAATGCCTGGAAATATTTACAGGGTTAATGTTTCTGCCTTTATACCGGGGAGTTATCTTTTAAGGATAAATTCTGATCAGGGAACCCATACCGTAAAAATTGCAGTAAAATAAAATCCTTAGCGCGAATGGGCATAAAAAGAACCATACTGTTTTTGATACTCCTGATCGCATCGGGTTCTATCATTGCTCAGCCGGGTACTGTTCTGAGTATGATCGCCGATTCGGTCGATGAGGTGAAAGACCCTTTAAGGATAACGCTTAAAACTGGCTTCGTGGCCGGCGCCAATGGAAACTTTTTCAGGGCAACCATTGGCGATAGCAGTTGTGTATTGTTTTATCCCGACTCGGTACCAATGGTTCCGCTTACCGGAAACGCGCCGGTATTTGCCGCCCCGAACATGAATACCATTATAACAACCACTTTTCTTGAACCGTTTAC
>CAZSIK010000476.1:0-1650 GCA_964606515.1 uncultured Prolixibacteraceae bacterium | reverse complement strand
ATCTTTCAGTCGGAAAACGGTATCATGGGTATGGGCGCAGCAGCAGGAGCCGGTCACCTTCGAAGCCAGCGCCAACAAGGTTGAAATGCCTGCCGTTAACGTAGGCGTTATCCTTTCGGGCGGACAAGCCCCCGGCGGGCACAATGTGATTTCGGGTTTGTTCGACGGCCTGAAAAAATTAAACCCTGAAAATAAATTGTATGGATTCAAAGGCGGCCCCGGAGGTTTTGTCGACAATAAAGTGGTGGAACTGACTGCCGATTTTATCGAAAACTATCGCAATACCGGCGGGTTCGACATTATTGGCTCGGGCCGCACTAAACTCGAAGAAACTGCTCAATTCGACAAGGGACTTGAAAACTGCAAAGCCCTTGGAATTAAGGCCGTGGTAATTATCGGCGGCGACGATTCGAATACCAACGCCTGTGTGCTGGCCGAATACTATGCCAAAATCAATTCCGGTGTTCAAGTAATCGGCTGTCCTAAAACCATCGATGGCGACCTGAAGAACGAGATGATCGAGACTTCGTTTGGTTTCGACACTGCATGTAAAGTATACTCTGAGCTGATCGGCAACATCATGCGCGATGCCAATTCAGCAAAAAAATACTGGCACTTTATCAAACTAATGGGCCGTTCGGCTTCGCACATTGCCTTGGAGTGTGCCCTGCAAACCCAACCCAATGTCTGTCTGGTTTCGGAAGAAGTAGCTGCTAAAAAACAAACTTTAGGCGAAGTAGTTTCCGACCTTGCCAGCGCCATTGCAGCCCGTGCCGCCCAAGGTGACAATTTTGGCGTTATTTTGATCCCAGAAGGGTTGATCGAATTCATTCCCGAGATGGGTGTTCTGATTTCGGAGTTGAACGACCTGTTGGCCGAAGGCTCAGAAACCGGTAACGAATTCCAGCACGTTAAAAAATCGTACCGCCTTGAGTGGGTAGCTGGCAAACTGTCGTCGGCTTCGTCGGCTGTTTTCAGCTCGCTGCCCGAGGGGATAGCCACCCAGCTCACCCTCGACCGCGATCCACACGGCAATGTTCAGGTGTCGAAAATCGAAACCGAGAAACTGCTCATCGAGATGGTTGAGGTAAAACTGTCCGAAATGAAAAAAGAAGGTACCTACAAAGGTAAATTCGGTTCACAGAACCACTTCTTCGGATACGAAGGCCGTTGCGCTGCCCCATCGAATTTCGATGCCGACTACTGTTACTCATTGGGATTCAATGCTGCATACCTGATTGGTTTTGGCAAAACCGGTTATATGTCGTCGGTACGCAACACCACGGCCCCAGCTGCCGAATGGATTGCAGGCGGTGTGCCCATCACCATGATGATGAACATGGAACGCCGTCATGGCCACATGAAACCAGTAATACAAAAGGCATTGGTTGAACTCGACGGCAAACCATTTGGCTACTTCGCTTCGAAACGTGCCGAGTGGGCCATCAATACCGACTTTGTTTACCCTGGTCCTATCCAGTATTTTGGTCCTTCAGAAGTATGTGACCGGGTATCGGAAACGTTGAAACTGGAGAAACTTTAGAATTAAAAGATATGATTTCAAAAAAAGCGCTCACCGGGGCGCTTTTTTATATTTTACTCAAGTTTCGCACATCCATTTAAGGTTTTCAATGTCAGCGATGTGCAATA
>CAZSIK010000475.1:0-1650 GCA_964606515.1 uncultured Prolixibacteraceae bacterium | reverse complement strand
GATAAAAAAAGCAGCACGATTATTTGGCTAATAAACTAATATTTAGTATATTAGCAAAGTTTCCAAACACAAATAACCATGCTGCACGGTAAAGATATAAATAAGATTTCAGAATTGAAAAACGGTTTTACCCCTATGTGGGTCGAACCCGATTTTATTTCCAGTTCATTGAAATGTTTTACGTTTTCGGAGCTCTTAAATGTTATCTCGGAACTCAAGGTAAAAGGGTATAGTTTCGAATGGGTGATGACCATCCTACTTTCGATGCCCTTTATTGCTGCCAACAGTGTCAACTCGATGTTGAGCGGGTGCGTCCGGCACCATATCGAAGTGGGTAAAGATACGTTTTACCGCTTAAAAAACAACCAATCAGTATGTTGGCGGATGTTGCTGTGGCTTTTTGCCGCCAAGTTCAAATCATTGGCCGACAGCCGTTCAGCCAAGACAGACAAGCCAAGGTGCATGGTTTTTGACGACACCCTCCTCCCAAAAACGGGTAAGGGCATTGAAATGATGTCGCGGGTTTACGACCATGTCGCGCAGCGGTACATACTTGGTTTTAAGCTGCTCCTGATGGGTTACTGGGACGGGATCTCGTTTATCCCGCTGGATTTCTCGCTGCACCGTGAAAAGGGGAAGAACAAAGAAAAACCTTTTGGCCTGACAAAGAAAGAGTTAAAGAAGCAGCACAAAACAAAAAGGCAAAACGGTTCATTTTCGGACGAAAGGGCACAGGAAGCCGACATGTCAAAGATCGACTGTGCCATAAAGATGTTCAAAAGAGCGATGTCCCGGGGTTTTATGGTCGATTATGTTTTGATGGACAGCTGGTTTACCTGTGAAGCCTTTGTCTGTGCCGTGCTATCTGTCAAAAAGCAAACGGTGCACCTGATTGGCATGTACAAGACGGCAAAAACCAAGTTCCTTTACAATGGCAGTCAGCTCACGCACAAAGAAATACGCAACATGGCCGGGAAGCCAAAGCGTTGTCGCAAACTTGGCTTTTACTATAACGAGGCATTGGTGGGTTTCAAAGGAAAGCCCATCAAGCTGTTTTTCAGTAAACAGGGCAAAAACGGGAAATGGAAAGTATTCCTTTGCACCGACACAAAGATGTCCTTCATCAGGATGATCGAAACCTATCAGATACGTTGGACCATCGAGGTGTTTTTTAAAGAGTCGAAGCAGTTGCTTGGTTTGGGCCGGTGCCAGTCCAACAGCTTTGATGCCCAGATCGCCGACACGACCATTACCATGATACAACATATATTGTTGACCATGAGGTACAGGGTCGATCATTACGAATCGATGGCAGGGCTGTTCTCCCAAGCACAGGAAGACGCTGTTTTACAGCGCCTTGATCAGCGTTTATGGGGATTGTTTGTCGAGATTGTAACGATAATCACCATCCTGTTTGAGGATATTGACGAGCAGGAACTGCTTGAGAAAATTTTTAAAAACGAAAGGGTGAGCCAATTATTCGACCATATCCTACGGGGCGACCCGGTTAAGATAGAAGATGCCGCATGAAATAATATATTATATTGTAAGATGGAAATCGTAAAACACAGACATAAAACAACATAGACAAATGTCAGTTATTGCACATCGCTGACATTGAAAACCTTAAATGGATGTGCGAAACTTGAG
>CAZSIK010000474.1:0-1655 GCA_964606515.1 uncultured Prolixibacteraceae bacterium | reverse complement strand
TCGAAGGCTATTTTTCTGTCGTTTTCAAAATGTTCGAAGGTGAGGACCGAACCATTGATAAGTGGTTGACCAAATTTATTACCAAAATCGCTGGCCCCATTCGATGCCTTGATCAATATTTCTTCAGGGCTTTGGTAGAGCCAATCCCTTTCAGGAAAGGCTTGTTCCCATTCCCGGCTGGCTTCGGTCCGGGGGTAAGAGGTCATGTACACCGCGGTACCGGCAATGGGAAGTGCGCCTTTACCACCGGCTATGCGGTCGCGAATCTCGCCTCCGGTTCCTGTGGCAGCTCCGTTAAAAGGTTCAACTGTTGTTGGAAAATTATGGGTTTCGGCTTTCAACGAAAGCACGGTCTTAATTTCCTTTACTTCAAAAAAATCGGCCTTATCCTGTGTTTTAGGGGCAAATTGTTCTACAACAGGCCCATCGGCAAACGAACAATTATCCTTGTAGGCCGAAACAATTTTATTAGGATGGGTTGCCGTGGTTTTCTTGATCAGTTTAAATAGTGAAAGTTCTTTTTCAACTCCATCGATAATGAAAGTGCCATTGAATATTTTATGGCGGCAATGTTCACTGTTTACCTGGGAGAAGCCAAATACCTCGCTGTCGGTAAGGGGGCGCCCCAATGTTTTTGAGACCGACTCAAGATAAGCAATTTCATCGGGGCTAAGGGCAAGACCTTCCTGTTCGTTATAAGCAGCAATATCGTTAATATTGTAAATGGGTTCTGGTTTTCTGTTTATTGTAAATATTGTTTGGTCTAAATCGTGGTACAAATGCTGCAACATGGGATCGAACGATGCATGAGCCCCGGCTACCGGGATAAATTCCTCGATTCGCCTCAACCCCTCGATGCCCATGTTTTGAGTAATTTCAACCGCATTGGTACTCCAGGGGGTAAGCATTTCCTTGCGTGGCCCCACGAAATAACCGGGAATCCGTTCACCGTCGATTACATTGGCATCGCCAAACAACCAAACAAGTTTATTTTTGTTTTCACCGGAAATAGGGTTGATTGCATCTACTGCAATAATATTGCCCGATTCAGCCTTAAAAAATAAGATCATAACGTGATAGTATTTCAGATTCATTTAATGATGCCGCAAATATAAGCAATTCCAAAAACCTGTCGACGAATCTGGGTGCACGGCTTTGTAAATAAACTGTTTTTTAATTCTGAAAACTTTTTATATTTACCTGTTCAAATAACTAAGTAAAAAAGTTAAACTTAATAATTGAATAGTTATGAGTATCAAAGGAACAAGAACAGAACAAAATCTGTTGAAAGCTTTTGCCGGAGAATCGCAGGCCCGAAATCGGTATTCCTACTTCGCCAGCATGGCAAAAAAAGAAGGCCTTGAGCAAATTGCCGCCTTATTTATCGAAACTGCTGAAAACGAGAAAGAACATGCAAAAAGGTTCTTTAAATATCTGGAAGGGGGAATGGTTGAAATTACAGCTACTTATCCTGCTGGCATCATCAGCACCACTCTCGAGAACCTGAAAGCAGCAGCTGATGGTGAGAATGAAGAGTGGACAGAATTGTATCCTGAATTTGCTAAAATTGCAGAAGAAGAAGGGTTCAAGGATGTGGCCAGCGCTTTTAAATTGATTGCCCGGGTTGAAAAGGCTCACGAGGAACGCTACCGCAA
>CAZSIK010000473.1:0-1664 GCA_964606515.1 uncultured Prolixibacteraceae bacterium | reverse complement strand
AAACAATTCTGAATAAACTCATCCAGCACCGCACCTTGTCGCGCGAGGATGCCCGTGATATACTGAAAAACATTGCTGCCGAAAAGTACAACCATTCTCAGGTTACGGCCTTCATGGCGGTTTACATGATGCGCAGCATTACGCCCGAGGAATTGGCTGGCTTTCGCGATGCGCTGATCGACCTGTGTGTTGCCGTAGATCTTTCTGATTTCAACACAATCGACCTATGCGGAACGGGTGGTGACGGAAAAGATACATTCAACATTTCAACCTTATCGTCGTTGGTAGTGGCCGGTGCCGGATACCACGTGGCCAAGCACGGCAACTATGGCGTTTCGTCGGCCTGCGGTTCGAGCAACGTGATGGAATACTTCGGGGTGAAATTCACCAACGATCAGGACACGCTCAAACGGCAAATGGAAAAATCGGGCATGGCGTATATGCACGCTCCCCTCTTCCACCCTGCCATGAAAGCTGTTGGGCCGATCAGAAGGGAACTTGGAATGAAGACATTCTTCAACCTCATTGGTCCTATTGTGAATCCGGCCAATCCGCAGAATCAGATCACCGGTGTGTTCGATTTGGAAACGGTACGCCTGTACAATTATTTGTTCCAACAAACCGGAAAGCAGTTCGCCATTGTATACTCGATGGATGGTTACGATGAAATTTCGCTCACCGGCGAATTCAAAATGGTCACCAATACTGATGACCTGATGTTAACTCCTGAAAAAATTGGGTTGCCGCGTTTAACGCAGGAACAACTATTTGGAGGACACACGGTTGAAGAAGCCGCTGCGATTTTCAAATCGGTACTGGAAGGAAAAGGAACCGAAGCACAAAACAGTGCCATTTTTGCCAATGCAGGCATGGCGATTAAAACTATGAATCCAGCAAAAAGCATTGAGCAGTGCATCGAAGAAGCGAAGAGTTCGTTGTTGGGCGGAAAAGCGAAGAAGGTGTTGGAGAAATTGGTATAACCCCCCCAACCACCCCTAAATCCCCTAAAGGGGACTTGAGGAACTACCAGATTTGCAGCTTTATTTAAACGGAAAAATGGACGATAAAAACAACAATATTGATGCCCAAAATCCCCCCTTTAGGGGGTTAGGGGGTAGTCAAGCCCCCCCTTTAGGGGGTTGGGGGGTATCTTCCCCTCCTCGGGAGGGGTTAGGGGTGGGTATTTTAATTGCCTGTGAGGATGATTTCGCTGAAATTCTGAATGTCCAGAAGAAAGCATTTTATTCTGAAGCGGTTTTATACCAGAGCTTCAACATTCAACCACTCAGCCAAACGCTGGAAGAGATGCAGGAAGAATGCAAAGATAAAGTGGTTCTGAAAGCAATAGTCGACGAAAAAATTGTTGGTTCGATCAGAGCTAACGCTCACGAAGAAGGTTGCTGGGTGAATAAATTGGTTGTATTGCCCGAATTTCAAAAGCGTGGAATTGGCGAAAAGTTACTCCGTGAAATTGAAAAATATTTTCCCGAGGCAAAGAAATCCACCTTAGGTACCGGTGCCAATAGCGAGTCAAACATCCGTCTCTATCAGAAAGTGGGTTACCAGATAGTAGGTAAAACCACTTTTGAAGGTAGAGTTGAAGCGGTGGTGATGGAAAAAACAAATGACATTAGAAAACCATAAGGATATGAATTCTTCTTTAG
>CAZSIK010000472.1:0-1669 GCA_964606515.1 uncultured Prolixibacteraceae bacterium | reverse complement strand
TCTACGTCTGTATATTCTGGATAGTCGATGTTGGTTTCGATGTGGGCGATGATGCGATATGCATCAAATCGGGCAAGGACAAACAAGGCCGCGACCGGGGCATGCCTACTGAATTGATTGTAATCGATAACAACGTGGTGTATCATGGTCATGGAGGCTTCGTGATCGGGAGCGAAATGTCGGGCGGGGTGCGAAACCTGTATGTGTCGAATTGCCTGTTTATTGGTACTGATTGCGGGCTGCGCTTTAAAAGTACCCGTGGCCGCGGGGGTATCGTGGAGAACATTTGGATGAAAAACGTACGAATGACTGATATTCCAACCGAAGCCATTCGCTTTGAATTGTATTATGGCAGTAAAAACCCGATGGAAGACGAGAACGGCAATTTGATGGAAGAACCGGTGGCTGTAGCTGAAACAACCCCATCATTCCGCAACCTGTTTTTTGAAGACATCTATTGTACAGGGGCCAACGAGGCCATCTCGATCAGGGGCCTGGCCGAAATGCCGGTAAGCAACCTTCAGATGAAAAATGTAAACATGAAGGCAAAGAAAGGGATAAACTGCACCTATGCCAGTAATTTTATTATCGACGGACTCAAGCTTGAGGTCAATGCCCCGAACGCCATCGATGTGCAAAGCAGTCAGAATGTTCAGCTTAAAAATATCGAAATTGCTGGTTATGAAAAAGAGTTGGCAGTTATTAAAGGAAGTTCAACCAAAGAGGTCCTGCTGAAGGGCAAAAACAAGTCCTTATTGGGTGAAAAAATCGTTTTCAAGGGAACTTCACATAAGGAAACAGTACTTCAATAAAAAGCAGATTAATGAAATTCACTATTTTCTCCATAATGTTTTTCCTGTTTTGTTTTGTATTGAAGGGATACAATAACCAGGCAATTCCCGATACGGTGCATTTTGTTGTAGCACAAGATGGCTGCGGAGATTTCAAAACAATACAAGAAGCTATTAATGCGGCTCCCAATTTACGGAAGGAAAAAACAATCATTTTGATAAAAAAAGGGAACTATAAAGAGAAGCTAACTTTGCCATCAACTAAAACCAACCTGGTTTTTATTGGCGAGAACCGCGATAGTACCCTGATTACCTACGATGACTATGCTCAGAAAAAAAACAATCTGGGAGAGAATATCGGCACTTCGGGTTCCTCGGGTTTTTTTGTTTTTGGCGATGGCTTTACTGCTTGCAACCTCACTTTTGAGAATTCAGCCGGGCCTGTCGGGCAAGCGGTTGCGGTTCGGGTTACTGCCGACAAGGTGAAGTTCATTAACTGTCGGTTTCTGGGCAACCAGGATACCCTATACCCACATGGACGGGGCAGCCGGCAATACTACAAAAATTGTTACATCGAAGGTACAGTCGATTTTATTTTCGGGTCATCGACCTGTGTTTTCGATAGCTGTACCTTATTTGCCAAGCGGGGAGGATACCTAACCGCGGCCTCTACTCCAAAAGAAGCCCGGTACGGCTTTGTTTTTCTCAATTGCCACATTACCGGCTCAGCTCCCGAAGGTTCGGTTTATCTGGGACGTCCCTGGAGGCCTTATGCAAAAACCGTATTTCTTAATTGCAAGTTCGATGCGGTGGTCCATCCGGCAGGTTGGCACGATTGGGGCAAGCCCGAAAACCAGAAAACAGCCTTTTATGCCGAG
>CAZSIK010000471.1:0-1684 GCA_964606515.1 uncultured Prolixibacteraceae bacterium | reverse complement strand
TTGAGCCGCTTCATCGGCAAATGATTCATACACTTTCATGCGCAAAGTTGTAGCCAAATGACGTTCGCGAATGCTGCCTTTGGTTAGCGTCTGTTTCACTTCTTCGAAAGAAATCGCGAAAGGAGCTTCAATGGAAGCCAATATTTCATTCAACTTATCGCACATTTTCTCAACGTGCTTGTTCGATTCTGCCTTCACCTTGTTCAATTGCGAAAGGTAGGGATCCTTTAAGATTAACGGATACGCCAAACCTTTTCCGCTCAGGTACGTGCGCCCCGGATTGTTGGGATCGTTCACACGGATTCCATTCGCCTGATCTTCTTTGTTCAAACTGATGAACTCAATGTTGAACAGCGGGTACAGGTTGCGTTTTGCACATTCCTTGTCCCATTCGGCATAACCTTCGGTGGCATAAAAATCGTTGATGCCAACTACTTTCACATTTTCGGCCACGGCCATATCCAATGCCTGCGGAATGCTTTCGAAGGCAGAAAATGAATAGGGTGTATGGAGGTGGGCATTGACCCTCACCCCCCAACCCCCTGAAGGGGGTGCTACCCCTAAATCCCCTAAAGGGGACTTTTGCTGAGGTGCGTTATTGTTATTTTTGTTCATTTAAAATTTGCTTCTTTATTTTCCAGTTTAATTGTTGCAGAATTCCTCTTTTTGAGGAAATTACGAACATATCGTTGCTGCATTTCATTGTATATGCCTCACGTGCAAAGAAATCAAAAAATCTTCCGAACAATGTTTTCCGCTCAAAACAGATTTGATTTACAACTTTTGATTTAATCCGAAAGTTTTTCTTAACAATCAGGCCTTCAATTTTTTTAAGAACATCCTCCACATTGTCAATACCAGACAAAACAAGTTCTGCTTTGCGGTTTCCAAGCGAAATAATCAGACCAAAAATGATCGGAATTACAATGATATTAAGCCAAGAACGATGAAGAGTTTCAGTATAATTAAAAGGCAAAACCATGCTTATCAACCATGCAAAAAGATTGATGATTACAAGAAAAAAAATTGTAAACAAGAACACATCAATAAATGATGCTTTTAATAATTTGATTTCTGTTTTCATAGTTGTTAATTCTAAAAGGTGTTATTCAAAGAACGGTACTCCCAAATCTGGTAGCCCCCAAAAGCCCCCTTCAGGGGGTTGGGGGTGAGTGTGCATGTCTGGTTTTTACACCCCCAACTTTGCTCTCCTAATCTGCTCCAAATTCGTGAAGTTTTGGCCGGCAATGTAATCTTTTAGTGGAACAATTTTCTCGTGGATGGCATCGAGGAACCAGCTTGGTTGCGGGAAGAAAGCATCTTCGAGCTCGTAAGCAGGTGTGATCCAGTTGCGCGAACCCAGTACCACCGGGGGTGCATCGAGATAGTCGAAGGCCAGCTCGGCAATATTGCGGGCAAATTCGTTCAGGAACGATCCGCGGCTGTTGGCATCTCCTGCAATTATAATGCGGCCTGTTTTCTTTACCGACTCGATCACTAATTCGTAATTGAACGGTACCATCGAACGTGCATCGATAACTTCGGCACTCATTCCGTATTGTTGTTCCAGTATTTTTGCGGCATCCAAGGCGCGGTACAATGTGGCACCAATGGTCAGGAAGGTTACATCTTTGCCTGCACGTTTCACATCGGGCTCGCCAAATGGAATTTCGTAATAGCCTTC
>CAZSIK010000470.1:0-1688 GCA_964606515.1 uncultured Prolixibacteraceae bacterium | reverse complement strand
TAATAAAAGCCCCGCTGACAACCGATACATAAAACGAAGCAGAAGCCATTAAAGCAGCCCTGAAGCCGGTTTGATGACCACCGATCTCCTTCCCGATCAAATAGATCAACACCAAATTTATGGTACCCAGCAATAAAGGGCCAAATCTAACGAAGAATACGCTACAGAACTTAAGCCCTAAAGTAGTGATGTATATTAGTTGTCCAATTAAGGGAGGATGGTCATAATAACTCCAATCGCGAACACTTGCATAAGAAAAATAATAGGCTTCGTCGATACCCAGGTCGGTAAAAAACACCACCAGTGCCCTGGCCAACAAGTTGAACAACAACAGGAAAACCAGACTTACCGGAAGGGTCAAGCGTTTATTGAAAAAATTCATATTCCAATTTTTCAAGGGGTTAATCAAACAGAAAAACGGTTCTGATTTGAGAATCGGGAGTTCCGATCAAATTGTTGATGTAGTCTTTACGCTTTTTCATTTCTCCCGATTTCTGAGTAATGGCTACCCCTATTGGCATACAACATCCCCAGGAAGTCGACTTTTTACAATTCTCAAGATCAGTAATCTTTACCAAGGTATGGTTTCCAACAACCAACAACATGCTTTTAAATTGTTGGGCTTCGCCCAGCACCGATTCCATGTTTGAAGCCGAAATTGGAATGGCTTTGCTGGCTTGCTGATAAGCAAGATCAAGAACAGAGACAATGGGTTCATCATTATCTAACTGATCTGCATTAAAAGAAAGGATATTGTTTATAAGCAATTCAACTTCATCTGTTTTATTATCAGTATCGCATTGTGTAAAGCAAAACGGCATAAAGAGTATGGAAAGTAGAAAAGCAAGTTTTTTCATTATTGTGTTTATTAGGTTAACGGATGCAATTTCGCAAAAAAAAAGCCATCCTTCAAAAGGATGGCTATGCTGATTGAATCTAAATTAAATTAAAGCATTGTTTTCACCTGGTTGTACACATTTTGACCATTGAAACCGAGCTTCTCGTCGAGTACTTTAAAAGATGCGGAGAAACCGAATGAATTGAGACCGAACACTTTTCCGTCGGCACCAACCAAGCCTTCGAGGGTTACAGGGAGCCCAGCGGTAAGCCCAAACTTTTTAACACCACAAGGAAGTACCGATTTCTGGTATTCCAAACTTTGATTACGGAATAAGCCTTCAGATGGTACGGAAACCACCCGACATTTGATTCCATCCTTTTCGAGGATCGAAGCACCCTCGATGAGGGTACTCACTTCGGAACCACTGGCGAGCAAGATAATATCGGGAGTTCCTTCACAATCGCTGACCACATAAGCTCCTTTTCTTGCTTGCAGAGCTTCCTCGTACCGGTTTGTTTTGGCAGGAAGATCTTTGATCCCTTGTCGTGAAAGGATCAGCGCAGTGGGTGAATCGGTATTTTCCATAGCCATTTTCCAGGCAACAGAAGTTTCGTAACCGTCGGCAGGGCGGATCACCAGCATTGAATTTTTATGCTTATGGTTTTGCAGTTTTTCGAGCAACCTGATCTGAGCTTCCTGTTCCACTGGCTGATGAGTTGGCCCATCTTCACCAACGCGGAAGGCATCGTGTGTCCAGATGTATTTAACCGGCAATTCCTGAAGAGCGGCCATACGTGCAGCAGGTTTCATATAATCGCTGAACACGAAGAAGGTACCGCAGGCTGGG
>CAZSIK010000469.1:0-1694 GCA_964606515.1 uncultured Prolixibacteraceae bacterium | reverse complement strand
GTAACTATTCAGCACCCTCGTTTAGGGTAGGAATACAAAAAATAAGAATCCCGACATTTCGCGGTTAAGTCAATTTCCTTGGATTGGGAGTGTTTTTTTGATTTAGATTTCATATAGGCGATTCTCGCGGGGTTGCAATTTTGAAACTCATGATTATTGTTAATTATTGTTGATAACTTGTCTTTTATGTGTTTATAAAGAGTGGTCGTAAGATTTGTACACCTGTCTTGACCGTTACGATCTTTGGGTAAAGCAAAACGATATGGTCACCAGGGATGATTTAAGAAAGCTGGAAAAAGAGCAACTTGTTGAAATGGTATTTAATCTTTTGACCAAGGTCGATGCTTTGACGGCACAAGTCCAGATGCTCCAGGCCGAAGTAAAAAGGCTCAAAACGCCAAAAAACAGTGGCAACAGTTCCCTCCCCCCATCCCGGGACCTGTTTCGGATCAAAAACCAGAGCCTTCGTGAGAAAAGCGATAAAAAACCGGGTGGTCAACCCGGGCACAAGGGTGAGACACTGCTGATGTCGCCCGATCCGGACAAAGTAATAGAACACAGGCCGGATGGAATTTGCCCCCGGTGCGGTAAAGCACACACTGAAGGAAAGTATGAAATGATCGGAAAAAGGCAGGTCATTGACATACCCATGATCAAAGCAAGTATTGTTGAACACCGGATCTTTCAATCGGCCTGTAGCTGTGGGCATGTCACTTCAGGTGATTATCCCTCAGGGGTATCCGCCCCGGTTCAATACGGGAACAACCTGATTTCGTTGGTAGCCTATTTAAGTGCCCGCCAGTATGTGCCTTACAACCGCCTGACTGAGTTGATAGAGAGCATAACCACGATCTCCATGAGCGAGGGCACCCTGTATAATTTGCTGGACAAGGCTGCCAACATGGTACTTCCAATATATGATGGCATAAAAGAGGAGATATCAAAAGCCATCACAGTAGGAGGGGATGAAACCGGGATAAAAGTAAAAAAGAACAAATTCTGGGCCTGGACATGGCAGACCGAGCTGGCAACCTATGTTGCCATTTCACAGAACAGGGGCTTTGCAACCGTACAGAAAATTTTCCCTGATGGGTTCCCCAATGCAACATTGGTGAGCGATTCGTTGTCTGCCCAGTTAAAAACCCCGGCCAAAAATCACCAGTTGTGCCTGGCTCACCTTTTCAGAGAGCTGAACTTTTTTCAGGAGATGTACCACATCAAATGGGTGAAAGGCATGAAAGATATACTTTCAAAGGCAATAAAACTCAAAAAAAGCATGGTACCCAAACAATATGATCTGCCGTTTCAAGAAAGAAGTGACGTGCTTAATGAATTTGACATATTGATAAATCAGGAGTTGCCCAAAAAATATTCTAAAATATTGCCATTCCAGAAAAGGTTAAAGAAACGGAAACAAGAGGTATTCAACTTCCTGTTTTATCCACATGTTCCATATGATAATAATGGTTCCGAGCGGGCGATTCGCAACCTGAAAGTAAAACAAAAAGTATCAGGTGGGTTTCGCTCTGAACGTGGGGCAGAAATATTTGCAGTACTGCGCTCGGTTACCGACACGGTAATCAAAAAAGGTGGAAACCCGGCAGAATCACTACGTTTTGCCATCAATGTAGCTGCCTGCAAAAAAGAATTTTATTCAAAGAAAAAGTATTAATTTTTCAGACCTGAATAGTTAC
>CAZSIK010000468.1:0-1705 GCA_964606515.1 uncultured Prolixibacteraceae bacterium | reverse complement strand
CCTGTTTTCGCCACTTTTTTCCTGTCAGTTTATAAATGATTGACAAGCATCGTTTTGTGAGGTAAAAATTTTGTTTTTGGGTGTCCCGCGACTATTTTTATGGGATGTTTTTTCGCCATAAACATAATAAATCGGGTTCGGTTAGTGTACTGGTCGTCCAAAAGGCCAACGGGCGTTACCGGGTGCTCAAAAGTTTTGGCACCGGGCGCACCGAAGCCGAAGTTTTAAGGCTAGAACAACATGCCCGACAGTTCATCAGGGAACAGACAGGGATGAACAGAGTGCTTTTTGCCGACGAAGGGGAACTTATGCTGGAAAATTTTTTTTCGGGGATATCCAATGCCCAGGTACAAGTCATCGGCCCCGAGCTTATTTTTGGCACGCTCTACGACAGGGTCGGGTTTGGCCGCATTGAAAATGATTTGTTTAGGCACTTGGTGGTCGCGCGCCTGTTCAACCCAGGCAGCAAACTGAAGGCCATCGACTACCTCCAGCGCTACCAAGGGATATCCTACAGCATAAGCACGATCTACCGGTTCCTCGACGACCTTTGCTTCCGCAAGGATGAGAAGACGCAAACGGCCATGGCCAACAAAACAGACATCAAAAAATGGGTCGAGGACATCTCGTTTGCCCATACCTGCCGCGTGCTGGGTGGCCGTATCGATGTGGTTTTCTACGATATGACAACGCTCTATTTTGAGGCTACCGAAGAGGACGGCCTGCGCAAAACCGGTTTCTCGAAAGACGGGAAGCACCAATGCCCCCAGATCTTCCTTGGGCTTTTGGTCGGACAAGGGGGCAACCCCATCGGCTATGAGCTTTTTGAAGGAAACATCTTTGAAGGGCACACCTTTATCAAGGTGCTGCAACAAATGGAAGGCAGGTTCAAACTGGGGAAGCCGGTCGTGATTGCCGATTCAGGGCTTTTGTCGAAGAAAAACATTGCAGCTTTGGAAGCCGATGGCTATCAATATATTTTGGGTGCACGACCTAAAAACGAAAATGCCCGGATCAAAGAAAGGATACTTGCGCTTGGGTTGGAAGACGGCGATGTTCGGATCATCAAAAAAGATAAAACAACACGGCTGGTTGTCGCAAAAACACAAAAAAGGGAGGCCAAGGATGCCTTCAACAGGAAACGGGGACTGGAACGTTTGACCAAGCGTTTGAACAGCGGCAAGCTCACCAAATCGAACATCAACAATAAAGGGTACAACAAATATCTGAAAATGGAGGGCGAGGTCAGTATATCGATCGATCTGGACAAGTTCAATGGCGATGCTGCCTGGGACGGGATAAAAGGCTACCTGACCAACACCACGCTGCCTGCTCGCGAGGTCATTGCCAATTACCGCAATCTATGGTACATCGAACGGGCGTTCAGGATGAACAAAACCGATTTGCGGATACGGCCCATCTACCACCGGCTGCACAACCGGATCGAGGGGCACATATGCATCTGTTTTACGGCCTACTCGATTATGCTGGAACTCGAACGTTTGCTCAAAGCCAGCAAATCAACCATTAGCCTAAGCAGGGCACAAGAAATAACACACAACATGTACCAAATAACCTATCAATTGCCCAACACGAAAGAAACCAAAACGCAAATATTGAAAATGGACAACGAGCAGGAAGAATTATACAACATTGTAATGAACCCCAAAAATCATTTTTGGGTGTCCCATTGACGAAAACAGGA
>CAZSIK010000467.1:0-1716 GCA_964606515.1 uncultured Prolixibacteraceae bacterium | reverse complement strand
CCAGCAAAAAACCGACAAAACATCGAACCGGGTCCGGTTCAATGCCATCCTTGCCGGAGTCGACCCGGTGGCAGTCGACCATGTGGGTACCCTCTTGTTCGGGATGAACCCCGACGACATCATCCACATCACCCTGGCCGAAAAAGCCGGTCTGGGCACCAATCAGAAAGAAAATATAGAAGTAGTGGGCGCACCGGTTGCTGAGGTGATGAAAAGGGTAAGGAAAAACCAGAGCGAAAAAGGAGTTTTTGGGCAAAGCAACCGTACTTGGATCCTTTCTAAGGCATTTCAGGGAACCGATATGGACCAGGATTACATCGGGGGAGAAGCTTTTATGAACCCGGTTCCGGGGAAGGACGGCTGGTCGGAAGCTACCTATTTCTTCGACGATCGTATTGATTTGCTTAGCTATTACAACGATGTCACCAACATGATCTCCTATTGCTATTCCAATTTTTATGCATCTAAAGCACAAAAGGCCGAATTATGGATGACCGCTCATGAGGCAGTTAGGGTGTATTTGAATGGCAAAAACGTGTACGAAAAGAGCACAACTACGACTGTGTCGGATAAAACTTATGGGAACAAGGTTGCCGTAATCGACCTTGTAGCTGGCGACAATACCTTGATGGTTAAGACACTGAATAAGTTCGGCGATTATACTTTTACCCTCAATATCTGCGAAGTGGAAAACGATCCGAACTATGCCGGAAACCGGGTCCAGGGACTGAAATTTTTCCAGGGTTTAGTATCAGGAAGCAGTGAATTGAGGCGGGTGGCCGATAATCTTAAAATAGTGGCTTGGCCCAACCCTGCTGAGGATCAGGTACATTTTACCTGTTCAACCCAGGCCGGGTATTCAGGGGGCAATATCGATATCTTCGATTCAGCGGGCAAAAGGGTAAAAACCATAAAGGTGCCTGAAAATACAATCGGCAATACCCAGGTTAATTGGGATTTGATTTCCGATTTCGGGGGAAAAGTTAACCGTGGAACTTATTTATGTACCTATTCGAATAACGAAGGAAAATCTACCCTTCGGTTATTGATCAGATAAAGATTGTATTATGAATATTTTTAGGACCTTTTTTGTAGTCGCTTCCCTGTTGTTTCTGCTTAATCTGCTGGCGTCCTGTAACGACTCCATCCAATCGGAAATCTGGGAATTGGATAACCTTACCCAAATTTCAGGGCACAAGGTCAGTTATACCGGTTCGCCTGTTGTGGTGCAAACCGATCTGGGGCCAGCCATCAGGTTTAACGGGGTGAAAGATAAGGTGCTGATCGACGCAAACCCGATTGGCGAGGCCAAAGCCTTCACCGTCGAGATGGTATTCAATGCCGATCCTGCTTATGCTACCAACAAGGAACCCCGGATCCTCCACATACAGGACTTCTCCGACCCACTTCAGAAAAGGGTGATGATGGAACTCAGGTTGAATGCTTCAAACCAGATTTACCTCGATGGCTTTATGAACACCGATAATGCAAAACTTACCCTGATCGACGAAAAATTACTCCATGCTTCAGGGGTTTGGAACCATATAGCCATTACCTACGCTAACGACACCTTAACCACTTGGTTTAACGGCAAGAAAGAATTACAGGGGCGTGTTTCGTACAGCAAAGCTATTTTGAATGCTACGGGGAAAACTTCTCTGGGCGCCCGCATGGATGATCGAACTTATTTTAAAGGAATGATCAAGGCCATAAAGG
>CAZSIK010000466.1:262-1745 GCA_964606515.1 uncultured Prolixibacteraceae bacterium | reverse complement strand
TGTCATCGTTAAAATGAATGCATCTGATTTTTGAGCTGATAATGTACTTATATGGCCGTTTTGCAAAATATAGTGCACCTGCGTTGGTCATTCCATCGTTATTGAGCACACGAAGGTTTCTCAGGATTTCTTCCCTGTTCATGTTATTGGAAATACGAGACAGTTTAAGGTAATATTCAAATTTTTCTTCATCAAAATCCTTCCAGTCAAAATCGGCACAAATTTGTTCGTCGTAGCGTATTTTCCCGGTTTTAATAGCAAGTGACAAAACCTCATCACGATTCATTTTTTGTGAATTCGAACCCATGCGCATATAAAAACCGGAAGCACAGGAATAAGGTTTGTTTACACCTTCTTTTACTTCTATGGTGAGTACTTTGTCAATTTGAGATATCAACACAGCAACAGGTGGGTCACAATTTCGTGCAGAATCCTGTATTTGCGATTTCAGTTTATTTGATATTTCGATACCTTTGATTTTTCCGGAATCGGTAATCCCAACATAGATCACTCCACCTGAAGCATTGGCAAATGCAACTAATTCTTTGGAGAGGTTTTTATCGGGCGATTCTTTGAATTCAATATATTGACCTTCGCCAAGTTCCAATGCAGCCTTAATATCTGTTGTGTGTTGTAAATTAGGCATCTGCTTACTCAATTGTAAAAGGGAAATTACTTTTTTACTGTTCGCTTTCTCCACTTTATCGGCCAATGGTTTGTATGGCCTCAAGGTGTTTGGGGGCCACGTAGCCGGCCACGCCGGTTATTGCGAATGTGGGTAGGGTTGTCATGGTTGTATGGGTTTATGTGGGTAAAAGACGAAAGAACGAAAGAACGACTGCACGAAGGCACGAGGGAACGATTTCACGAAAACACGAGGAACGACTGAACGAAGGCATATAGAATTTTTATAGAACCCCTGGGTTAAAACCACGGGGGAATTGAAAAACCCACCGATTAAGAACAGAAGTATCTGTTGTTTGCCTGTCGTTTGATTACGTATTCATTAAGCCCCTTTTTTAACTTTCTGTTTTTTATTGTTTTGTAAGTATTTTATTTACATCGTTAAAAACATTTAATGCGAAATCAGAAAACTGGATTGCCATCACTATGGAAGGTTTTCCGAAAGGCAATAGCCCAATTTCTCCGGGGTATCTGGCATCGATGTATAATTGATCGAGCAAAAGTAACAATTCATTATTAAATTGTAAGGTTATTTTAGTATCAATGATTCCGATTAATGTACGTAATGAATGGGTTTTTACAAAACTAAGTTCGAATTCTTCAATGACGGCTTTCAAGCATTTTTCGATCGCTTGCTGAGCGTGAAATGCAACTTGGTGAGTCAGGGTTTCATCATGTAAGATGAGCTGGATAATTGCCAGGTCGGATTCCGCACTGTTTAACCAATCTTTTGTAACTGATTTCATTTAGTAATGCAAAAAGTATTACGGTGCTTCATATAACACTATACCTGAATTTT
>CAZSIK010000466.1:0-252 GCA_964606515.1 uncultured Prolixibacteraceae bacterium | reverse complement strand
TTTGTACTTCCTGGGAAAACAAGCTGTTTTTCTTTGTGAAAAGTTCGTGCATCGGTTTGGTGTGAACTATTAAGTCGATGGGTATTTTAGAGCGGAAACCATCGATTAAACGTACAATTTTTAAGTATATTTTGCTTTTTTCTTCAAATGAATTTGGCAGTATATCATCATTTGAAATCACCAGGATATCCAAATCACTGTCGGGTGTTGGATTTCCGTATGCATACGATCCAAACAGGATGATCTTCTCAG
>CAZSIK010000465.1:0-1748 GCA_964606515.1 uncultured Prolixibacteraceae bacterium | reverse complement strand
ACGTCTGGTCCTTCACTGAACATCCTGATCAAACTGATGAGTATGGTTTCAATTGTAATGGTTGGATTAACCATTGCATACAGTATTTTATAAAAAAATCAGATAAAAAAGCCTTCGGAACAAATCCGAAGGCTTTTTATTCTCACCATATATGAATCACAATCTAGTAGGCCACAGCAAATAACACCCTCTTATCGGAAGGTTTTCCGGTATAAATACAGCAACCTTCCTCGGCAAGTACATTTAGTGGGATACAACGGATTGTTGCCTTGGTTTCTTCTTTAATTTTTTGTTCCGTTTCACGGGTTCCATCCCAATGAGCTGAAATAAAACCACCTTTTTTTGTCAGCACTTCTTTGAATTCTTCCCAAGTATCGACCTTGGTAATCATTTCATTCCGAAACTTAAAAGCCTTATCGTAGATCCCGATCTGAATAGCATCCAGAAGATCAGCAATGTACTGATCTATTCCTTGCAGCGGTACAACCTCCTTGGTTAAGGTATCACGACGGGCTACTTCAACCGTACCATTTTCCACATCACGCAGGCCAATAGCTAAACGTACTGGCACACCTTTAAGCTCATACTCAGCAAATTTCCACCCTGGCTTTTTGGCATCATTGTTATCGTATTTGAACGAAATCCCGCGGGCTTTTAATAAGGGCAAGATCTCATTCACCTTTTGTGAAACCAGATTTAATTGTTCTTCATTTTTATAGATTGGAACAATTACAACCTGGATAGGAGCTAATTTCGGAGGTAGGACCAAGCCATTATCATCGGAATGAGCCATAACCAATGCCCCCATCAAACGGGTAGAAACCCCCCATGAAGTGGCCCATACAAAATCTAACTTGCCATCTTTATCGGCAAATTTCACATCAAAAGCCTTTGCAAAATTTTGACCCAAAAAGTGAGAGGTACCCGATTGTAAAGCTTTCCCATCCTGCATTAAAGCTTCGATAGTTAAAGTGTCGAGTGCCCCGGCAAACCTTTCGTTTTCCGATTTATGCCCCTTAATAACCGGTAAGGCCATATAATCTTCCGCAAAATCAGCATAAACATTAATCATCCTTATGGTTTCCTCCTCGGCTTCCTTGCGGGTAGCGTGAGCAGTATGTCCTTCTTGCCATAAAAATTCGGCTGTCCTTAAAAACAAACGGGTTCTCATCTCCCAACGCACCACATTGGCCCATTGATTGCAAAGAATTGGAAGATCGCGCCACGATTGTATCCAATTCCGATAAGTATTCCAAATGATGGTTTCGGAAGTTGGACGAATAATAAGCTCCTCTTCCAGCTTTGCATCAGGATCAACCACAACCCCACGCCCATCGTGGCTATTTTTTAATCGGTAATGAGTTACTATGGCACACTCTTTGGCAAAACCTTCAACATGGTCGGCCTCTTTACTGAAAAATGATTTGGGAATGAATAAGGGGAAATAGGCATTCACATGCCCAGTCTCCTTGAACATCCGGTCAAGTTGTGCTTGCATTTTTTCCCAAATCGCGTACCCATAAGGTTTAATTACCATACAACCCCTCACTGCTGAATTCTCAGCTAAATCGGCCTTTACTACCAGTTCGTTATACCACTGAGAATAGTTCTCGCTCATCGATGTTAATTCCTTTGCCATTGTCTATTTTGGTATAGTATTTGCTAAATTTCATTAAAAAAAAAGTATACAAATAAAGCATAAAAATATTAAAACATAAAGCCTAAGGAGGACAAGATATGAGAACTAA
>CAZSIK010000464.1:0-1786 GCA_964606515.1 uncultured Prolixibacteraceae bacterium | reverse complement strand
CCTGAAAATTTCAATGGGAAAATTCCTGTCGAAAATCGCTACGATTTTACCAACCTGAACCAATGCACGTTTACCTGGAAATTGGCACAGTTGCCCAAATATGCCAATGCAAGCGAAATAATTAAAGTGATCAAAGAAGGAAAGATGAAAGGTCCCGATTTGGCGTCGCGGGCTTCGGGATCAATTGATCTGAAACTACCTGCCGATTGGAAAAACGCCGATGTGCTCTACCTTACGGCTACCGATCCCTTTGGTGAAGAAATTTATACATGGTCGTGGAACCTGATGCAGCCAAAGGCTATCCAAAGCAGTGGTATCGATGTTTCGAAGGCTGAAGTTGAATTTGTTGGGTATTATCTTATTGCCCGTGCAGGAGATCTGGAGCTGCACTTCGACCGCGACTCGGGCATGCTTTTGCGCGTGGTACGCAAAGGAAAAACAATCAGCTTCGGCAATGGTCCCCGTTTCGTGGCTTTCCGTCGCGGCGACCGCTCACCCGATGGCTGGGTTTCGGAACAGGTCACCAAGGGGATCGACCGCATATACAACGAAGTGGCCAATAAAAGCAAACTTACCGCTATTCAATATTACAACAACGGCAATAACGCCGTGGTGGAAGCTAAATTCTTCGGTGACCTCGAAAGCGTGAAGTGGACTTTGACTCCCAAAGGCGAAGTGCAATTGGATTACGCCTACCGTTACGACGGGGTGGTGGAGCTGATGGGCATTCAGTTCGATTTTCCTGAAGGGAAGGTCCAATCGAAAACCTGGCTGGGCGAGGGGCCTTACCGTGTTTGGCAGAACCGCATGCATGGAACCACGCTGAATGTCTGGGATTGTGAATACAACGATCCGGTCCCGGGCGAAACCTTCCTATATCCTGAGTTCAAAGGCTATTTTGGAAACTGGCACTGGGCGAAATTTAAAACCAGCGAAGGAACGATAGGCATTGCCACTTCGAACCACGATCAGTACCTGGGTGTTTTCACCCCCCGCGATGGGCGCGACAAGCTGCTGTACACCTTTCCCGAAACAGGTTTCGCTATTCTGGATGTGATCCCTGCGGTTCGCAATAAGGTGAACACCACCGATCTGATTGGCCCGTCATCGCAAGCGAAACACGTTAGCGGAACGAGAAAAGGAACAATCTGGCTGGCGTTCGATTAATAACATCGGTAATTACCCGGTATGCCTCGATTTTTCTGCTAAAACCGTAGTTTGTCTTTGATATATTTTGGGGTTACAATCACAATATATTATAATATTTTGTGATTGTAACCCCAAAATATTATAGTTTTTCATCAGCGAAAAAATCAAACAATTAAACTACAGTGGCTTTTATGGTAAGATACAATATTAGATAAAATGGAATCATTCAAAACCTGTTTCCAGATTGTACTAAAAGACTTCGCTGGCCAGAAACAATAATTATTTACATAAGAAAAAAATTTTTTCGTCAACAAAAACAAGCTTTTCGTCAACAGATTTAGTCCGTTCATCAAAATTATTTGTTTATTTAACAATAATAGGGAGGGCGTAAAGAATTCTTTCTATATTTGTTGCGGAACACCGCGTTCCCTATGTTTAACTAAACTATTAAACTATGAAAATTAACAATTGCCCCTTTCAACAGCCCTGTAGGGTAAAATCAATCAAATACCATTTCATGCAAAATCCCGACATGAATCTGTCCTAAGTTGATAGGACTGTGCCAGATTGTATGAAACAATTAATATATATATTTTTGTGCGCTTCAATCGTTTTTTCTTTATTTGGAAAAAGTGAA
>CAZSIK010000463.1:0-1799 GCA_964606515.1 uncultured Prolixibacteraceae bacterium | reverse complement strand
TATTGGCTCTTTTGTAAATTTCTTCCTTATATTCCTGTTCTGCTTTTTTAAGAGCGGCACGTTTAATTAGTTCGTCTTTCCTTTTGGCATAATATTCCTGAACTTCAGGAAAAATTACAAAAGGATTTTCCGGATTTCCACCAAGGTTTGCAATCGATTTGACAAACGAGGCTCCAGCTTCACCCAAAGGCATTCCATGGGTAGCACACTTACGCTCGAAACTTTCGCCTGCTTCGGTTAAAGCTCCTTTGCCCATGATGGTTTTTCCAATAATGAGCGAAGGTTTTTCTTTTTCAGTCAGTGCATTTTTCAAGGCAGCCCTGATTTCATCAGGATCATTTCCGTTGATTGTAACCACTTTCCAGCCCCATGACTCATATTTTTTAGCAGTATCCTCGCTGGTTACTGAATTGGTTTCAGTCGAAAGCTGTATATCATTCGAATCGTAAAACATAATCAGGTGATTCAGCCCAAGGTGACCAGCCAAACGGCCAGCGCCCTGCGAAATTTCTTCCTGAACACCACCATCAGAAATAAAGGTAAACGTTTTATGGGCCATCCATTCACCGAAACGGGCAGCAAGAAAACGCTCGGCAATGGCAGCACCAACGGCCATAACATGACCTTGCCCCAGTGGGCCCGAAGTGTTTTCCACACCACGTTCCACATCCACTTCGGGATGACCAGGAGTAACACTTCCCCATTGCCTGAAATTAGCACAATCTTCCATGGTATAATGACCGCAAAGTGCCAGTTGGGCATACAACATCGGAGACATGTGTCCCGGATCAAGGAAAAAACGATCACGATTGATCCACTTCATATCCGAAGGATCATAGTTCAGAAATTCTGAATAAAGGATGTTGATGAAATCGGCTCCCCCCATGGCTCCGCCTGGATGTCCCGATTTTGCTTTCTCGACCATTGCAGCAGCCAGAATACGAATGTTGTCGGCTGCTTTATTAATTACAGTTTTACTCATTGTTAAAGTTATTTATTAAGTATTCTTCCGGCTTGTAAAAATATCATTTTATTTTTCATTTCTGATCATTCAAAATTGAGGTGGCAAATTTATCTCTTATCAAGAAGGAATAAAAACCAGAAATAGTTTCGTCATAAAAAAAAATTGCAGCATTCTGAACCTTTTATAAACTGACTTGTTTAAGCTATTGAAGTTTCATTTCATACCTCTTAAGAAATAAACTTCAATTTTACGTTACATTATAGTTCATAAGGTTTGGTTTTGTTAGTTTGGTTAAGGTAAAACCGTCGGAGCTCTCCGACGGTTTTTTTTATGCAGTATTATTTCTCTTTTCCCTTATTCCCTTCCCGGTTTTCCCCAGACCACATCGATTACTACAGAAATTCCGATTATTATCTCCATATATCGTAAACACCTAATTGAAGATGTTCCCCACAAACTTATTCCAACTGTCCATCCAATTGGAAGGATATCGGCCAAACCTTCACTCTTTTGTGCATTTAAAATGAGAGTGGCAGCAGCTGCTATAAATACTTTCTTCCTTTATTGAAGGTATTCTGGTACTTTTGTAAAAAGTATTTCGATCTTGTACAGGACAATCTCGTTCCCTCCCATGATTGTTGCATAATCAGGACCTTTACTTGTACAAGTCAGAAGCTCCACATGTCCCCCTTTAGGGGTACGAGATTCTTGTCTTTCAACCCGCTGGCCAAATTTTGTGTTATCCGCTTCGGCATATAATCATCCAAAATCAATTTGTACGTAACTATTCAGCACCCTCGTTTAGGGTAGGAATACAAAAAATAAGAATCCCGAC
>CAZSIK010000462.1:0-1810 GCA_964606515.1 uncultured Prolixibacteraceae bacterium | reverse complement strand
AATCGTACTATTCTTATCGGATTATTGTGTTTTTTGGGTGGAGAAATGGAGATGCACCACCCGTTTTATTTTCCTAAGGATATCACATTTTCGGCATAAAATGAAATAAACATTGAATTTCGGGCAAAAAAGCCAACAACATATAACACTTAATCTATGGCAATGAGCTCTATGAATGATTAACTTTAGGCTATTGAAACAAATCTAATTATGGAAAACAAAACGAATAAAAACAAGATTTCGCGCCGGGAGTTTCTTGCCACAACAGGAACTGTTGCTACCGGGGCCTTTCTGGCCAATCCGCTTCAGGCTGCATTTTCGAAGGCGATCCCCGGCCAAAAAACCCGTTTGGCCTTGGTTGGGACGGGCATCAGGGGCATCAGCTATTTTGGGAAATACATCGCCGATAATTACAGCGACGTATGCCAGTTTGTTGCGCTTTGCGACAGCAACCCGGGAAGGCTGCAGTTCGCCCAGGAGCATATCGGGATCAAATGCCCAACCTTCAGCAACTTCGACGAAATGTTGGATCAGGTTCCTGTCGACCTGGTTTTTGTTACTACCGTTGATGCTACCCACGATGAGTTTATCGTTAAAGCCCTGGCCAGAAACATCGATGTGGCTACCGAAAAACCCATGACTACCGATGAATTGAAGTGCCAGCGGATTATCGATGCAGCCAGGCGTTCCGATGCCCGGCTCATAATGTGTTTCAACTACCGCTATGGCCAGATTTTTACTAAAATCAAGCAAAACTTGCTGTCCAAAGAAATTGGCGATATTACCTCGGTCGATTTCAATTGGTACCTGAACACCTTTCATGGCGCTTCGTATTTCAGGCGTTGGCATGGGCAAAGAAAACACAGCGGTTCCTTGCTCCTGCATAAAGCAGCTCACCATTTCGATTTGTTGAATTGGTGGATCGGTTCCGACCCTGTTGAGGTTCATGCCCTGGGTGGACTTGAACACTACGGGAAAAACAATTCTTTCAGGGGAGAGCGTTGCATGACTTGTCAGCACAAAGATCGATGCGCTTTTTATTGGGACATTACCAAGGACAAAATGAGCATGAAACTTTACGTAGAAAACGAAAAATACGATGGCTACATCCGCGATGCTTGTCTTTTCAGGGAAGAAATCGATATCTTCGACAAGATGGCGGTGAACATCAAATATGCCAATAGGGTCCAGGTGAATTATTCATTGACGACTTACTCACCCTATGAAGGTTTTCGCCTGGCATTTAACGGGAAACTCGGCCGTATGGAAACATGGGAAGGCATTCCCCAACTCGAAGCCCTTCAACAAGACCAGTCGAAAGCATACGAAACCGGGATGACCCAGGATTCGCATGCCCAATCAGAACTTCAGTTCCATGAAATCGTCACCCAGTTGAATTTTAAGGAGCACAGCACCGAAAAAATCAAGTTTACTCGAAAAGGACATTGGGGCGCCGATAAGGTAATGATGGATGACATCCTGAAGGGCATTCCGCCACCGGGAGAAATGCACCATGCCTCGAACGTGCGCGATGGATCGATGGCGGTGTTAATCGGTATTGCTGCGCGCAAGAGCATCGACGAAGGCCGTGTGGTTAAAATTGCCGACCTCACCGACCTGGTCCCGAAAGCCGATAAATGGGGCTAAACCCTGGTTTCCCAAAAAAAAGCCCCCACCGGGTGGCGGGGGCTTTAGGGAAACAGAAGATAATAAAAATGAGGAAAAAAATGCTAGAAATAACGTGGCGACAAAATTCTCCTGCCCCTGAAGGCGAAATCGTAACTGAGGAAAATTTCGTGCGAGCCACTGT
>CAZSIK010000461.1:0-1825 GCA_964606515.1 uncultured Prolixibacteraceae bacterium | reverse complement strand
AAAGCTGTTGCAATCGGGGGCAAAGTTGTTCACAAAAAGGTTGAACTGGTTTGCCACCGGGGTAAAGCTTACAATACGCCGGGCCACACAGTTCGAGCTACGGTCGTATTCGGAATAGATCAGGTTCCAGGGGCCTTCAACCGGGGTTCCTGCATTGGAGAACACCGCTTCGATGAACTTGATCTTGATTAAGGCTGAATCCAAAGTGGGAGCTATGTTATTGATCCTGCCCGAGTCGATATAGCTCAGTGTGTTGCCCAATTGACGTGTCGGGGGCGTAGCATTGGGGTTGCTCAATTGCCATTCCACCCTGTTGTTTACATCGCCCATGGGCACGCGGTACAGTTGGGTCGAGTTGATGTAGGGCGAAGACGGGGTATTCTGGGCCAGTACATAGCGCGGCCCGGCCAACAGCAACAGGGCTGTCAGCAGCAGGGTGTAAATCGCTATGTAAGGTTTTTGTACCATTGTTTTTTTTTAGGGACTTTCAGGTTAGCAGGATCAGCAGGATCAGCAGGATCAGCAGGACAAGCAGGCCTGTTCCCTTTTTCTTTTCCTTTTTTCCTTTTTCCTTTTTCTTTTTTCCTTTTTTTTAAAGAACTTTTCTACCCTTATGGTAGTTCCCTAAGCCCCCTTTAGGCTTTGCGGTGAGCGTAGCCGAACGGGATTTAGGGGTTGTGGGGTTTTAATCGACCCCTGCCAGCTCGCCTGGTTGGGGCAGTGCCCTGATCAGGTGGCGTGCATAATTGATCTGGCCTTCGACTGCAACCGGGCTGGATAGATTGATCCCTTCGTCGGCATCAATCTCGTTGAAGCTTCCGGTGATGTTGAACAAAGCCACATCGATGGTTTGGGCCGATTCGTAAAAGCCCGTGAACGTTACGGCCACGGTGATCTCGGTATTGGGATCCATGCTTCCTCCCACGAAGGCCCTTTCCGAGTATGTGCCCATCGTTTCGGTTGTTGCAGCGCCGGTGATGCTGATGTTGGTAACCGGGAGGCTGGTATCCAGGTTCAGGCTATCGAGTACCCTGAATTCGAAGCTCCAGTCCTGGGTATAGCCCGAAATCAGCCGGACCGTGTATTCGACCGTGGTCGATGTTACGGCCCTTACCTGAAGGATGTTGCCATCGGTATCGAGATCGTTGGGACAAAGGTCGTCTTCGGCCAAGAGGTCGATATCGAGGGGTTCCTGCAGGGTGACAGGGTAAATTCTATGGGTCCTTGCCTTGGTAGTGTCGTTGGTTTCGGTGAAATACAGGGTGTAGGTACCGGCGGCCAGGTTGCCAAACTGGATGGTGGCCAGGGCATCGGGGTCGTTTTGCGAATAGGCGATGCCATCGCCATGCGAGCGCACGGTATCGCCCGCGCTGTTGATGAGGTTCCACATGCCGGTATTGTTGATATCGCCCATTTGAACCTTGTAATAATGGGTTGAATTCTGTAGCGGGTTTTGGGCGCTGGTTTGGTCTTCGTTCGTGTTGGTGCTGTTGTCGAAGGTAATGTTCCGTGTTGAAGGGATGGCCAGGATGGTGATGGCTTGGGTACGGTTACCCGGATCGGCGGAAGGGTACACGGTAATGTTGTCGTCGGTAAGCAGGTCGGGAGGTTGCGGGCTTGACACCGGGTAGTTGATCACGGCCATACCCGAGTCGACAACAAGGCTCCGGTCTACATTGACCAAGACATCGTGCTGGTACTGAACCGTAAGGTTTACCCTTACTTCAGAGAGGTTAATTCCCGTGGGAGGGGTAATTTTCACTGTATATCTCGAGCCATCGGCTTTGATTGTGGTCAAAGGAACTCCCCCGTTAGTGGTAGCAAC
>CAZSIK010000460.1:0-1829 GCA_964606515.1 uncultured Prolixibacteraceae bacterium | reverse complement strand
GAGTATCGGCAATGAACTCAATGAGCGTGCCGATTCTATTGGATATGAAATCCGTAAAGAATTGGCTGCAGAAGTACACCGCCTTGATTCAACACGACCTGTAACCGAGGGCGTTTGTGAATTTTGGGATCATTGGGGCCGGAAATGGGAAACTGCGGCTCCTGTTTTTAACGATCTGGATGTGGCTGGTTACAATTACCTGCAAAAAGCTTTTGAATCCGATCATGCCGAATATCCCGATCGGATCATTGTGAGTACCGAATCGTATGCCGCCGAGGCATATACCTATTGGCAAGGAGTTGAGAAACATTCGTATGTAATCGGCGATTTCGTATGGACAGGCATGGATCACCTGGGCGAAACCGGATGTGGCCATTCCAAAATTGCCGAAAAACATGGCCCGCGTGTTGGACTTCAACCCTGGCCCTGGTTTAGCAACTATAGTGGCGATATCGACCTGTGTGGAAATAAAAAACCGCAATCGTACTTCCGCGACGTGGTCTGGAACAACAGCACAATTGAAATGATGGTGCATTCGCCCATCCCCGAAGGCATGGTTGAAACCTACAGTTTCTGGGGCTGGCCCGACGAATATCCAAGCTGGAACTGGAACGGAAACGAAGGCAAATTAATGGATGTTCGGGTCTTCTCGAAAAGCCCAATGGTTCGTCTCGAATTGAACGGAAAGGTAATTGGAGAACAAGCCATTGATACCAACACAGGAATTACCGCTAATTTCAAAGTGCCGTATGAATCTGGTGTGCTAAAAGCTATTGCGGTTGACAACGGGAAAGAAGTTGCCGTAAAAGAATTGAAAACCACTGGCGCTCCTGCAAAAATCAAACTCACTGCCGATCGTTTAAAAATCAATGCCAGCCGCAACGATTTGTCCTATATTCAAGTTGAAATTACCGATGATCAGGGCAATGCAATTCCAGATGCGTCCATTCCTGTAACATTTACTGTGTCGGGAGTTGGTGAAATTGCCGGATCGGGAAATGCCAACCCAACCGATAGTGAAAGCTTCAATAATAAAATATGCAAAACCTTCCGCGGACAAGCATTGGCGATTCTTCGCCCTTTAAAAAATAATAAAAAAGGGACCATCAGGCTAATGGCCGAGGCAAATGGTTTGGTCCCTGATGAAATAAAGGTGAAAATTCAATAAAAAATAAGGATAGAATATGAAAAATCTTTTAAAACTGACAATGGTTGCAATTTTTGCAATCGCCTTACAATTAACAGGAACTAAAAGCCTTTCGGCCCAAACCGTTTGGCTCGACGAGCTTGACCTTAGTGCAGCTACTCAAGGTTATGGAGTGCCTAAGAAGAACAAATCGTGCGATGGTAAAACGCTCACTATTGCCGGCGAGACTTTCGAACGTGGCTTTGGAAGTCATTCCGAAAGTTTGTTAACCATCATCCTCGATGGAAAAGCCACCTTGTTTACCGCAAAAGTGGGTATCGACGACGAAGTAAAAGGCCAGCGGCCTGCTGCCGAATTCATTGTAAACGGCGATGGCAAGCAATTGTGGGCCAGTGGAATTATGCGTTTAGGCGATGCCGCTAAACCCTGCTCGGTGAAGCTCGATGGCGTGAAAAAAATGGAATTGCTTGTAACCGATGGCGGAAATGGCAACTATTACGACCATGTAAACTGGGTAGATGCCAAATTTGAAACAAACGGTGCAACAACCTTCAAAACATACAACCCGGTTTCAAGTGAAATATACATACTCACCCCAAAACCAGCAGCTACACCAAAATTGACCGGAGCCAAGGTTTTTGGTGTTCGTCCGGGCTCGCCCTTTCAATTTATGGTAACAGCT
>CAZSIK010000459.1:0-1830 GCA_964606515.1 uncultured Prolixibacteraceae bacterium | reverse complement strand
AAAAAGTTAACAATCAAGACAACAATCCCATATTCCTAGAAAGTTAATGTTTGCAGGTTTTATTTACGATTAAAGAAACCGTTATCTTTAAGGCATAACTTTAATTCAAAAAAGAATGAAACCAGGAATTGAGGGATTCATGGCAGCTTTAACTGCCAGAACACCCGGAGAAAAAGAATTTCACCAAGCTGTTTATGAAGTAATTGATTCGGTTTGGGAGGTATATATGAACACACCTCGGTATAAAGCCGCCAAAATCTTGGAACGCATGACTGAGCCCGAAAGGGTAATCATGTTTCGTGTGCCCTGGATCGACGATAAGGGTGAAGTACAAATAAACCGGGGATACAGGGTTCAGTTCAACAGTGCAATAGGCCCATATAAAGGGGGTTTGAGGTTTCATCCCAGCGTTACCTTAAGTGTTTTGAAATTTTTAGGTTTTGAACAAACCTTTAAAAATAGCTTAACCACCTTGCCCATGGGGGGAGGAAAGGGGGGGTCTGATTTTAGCCCCAAAGGTAAGAGTGATATCGAAATCATGCATTTTTGCCAAAGTTTTATGAACGAGCTATTCCGTCATATCGGGCCTTTTACCGATGTGCCTGCCGGTGACATTGGTGTTGGAGGAAGGGAAATCGGATACCTCTTCGGGCAATATAAGCGTTTGAAAGATGAATTTACCGGGGTTTTCACGGGTAAAGGGGTACAATGGGGAGGTAGCCTTATCCGTCCTGAAGCCACCGGTTTTGGCGCAGTTTACTTCGTGCAAAACATGTTGCAAGACTTGGGTAGGAATGTAGAAGGGCATACTTTCGCGGTTTCAGGCTTTGGTAATGTAGCCTGGGGGGCAGTAAATAAAATTAATGAATTGGGAGGTAAGGTTGTTACCTTGTCGGGTCCTGATGGGTATATATATGACCCCGAAGGAGTTAAAGGCAACAAGGTAGAATATATGCTCGAACTTAGGGCAAGTAATAACGATGTGATTCAACCTTATGCAGAAGAATTTAAAGTGAAGTTCTTCCCTGGTATGCGCCCGTGGGGCCAAACTGTGGATATCGCGATGCCTTGTGCCACCGAAAACGAATTGAACCTCGACGATGCAAAAGAATTGTCAAAGAATGGATGCTTTCTGGTTGCTGAAGTATCAAACATGGGATGCACCGCCGAGGCAGCCAACTTCCTGAACCAAGCAATCATCTTTGCACCTGGTAAAGCAGTGAATGCAGGTGGAGTTGCTGTTTCCGGGCTAGAAATGACGCAGAACTCGATGAGGCTTGGCTGGTCGAAAGAAGAAGTCGACAATAAATTGCATACAATCATGGGCGAAATTCATCGAACATGCAAACATTTTGGCCAGAATGGAAATAAGATCTCTTACCTACAAGGAGCCAATATAGGTGGTTTTGTTAAAGTTGCCGAAGCCATGGTCGCTCAGGGAATAGTATGATTTTCAGTATAAAAATACCTTCAGGGAAACGGTTTGCTGCTGATTCGATTAAGACAGAAAAGCGTTTCCCTGTTTTTTTATCAAAAAATAAAAGACAATATGATCTTAAATAAAAATATTTTCGTATTTTTGATAAAAAAGAACAAGTTTTTATCAAAAGACAAGCCCATTTCACTTCAGTTCTTATCTTACTCCCAGTTTTAATGATCCCTTTTTTAATACATCCTTTTTTCTACCCGTCGAATCAATCAGAATCGATGGGTTCTTTATGCCATCGATTTAAATTCGCTAATCGATTCCTCAATTTCAATGACTTCCTTTTTCAACAGGGAGAAAATTTCTTGGTAATCAGTTAGTCTGTTTTCTGAATCGTCTTTATG
>CAZSIK010000458.1:0-1884 GCA_964606515.1 uncultured Prolixibacteraceae bacterium | reverse complement strand
CGTTTTCAACTGGCCAAATCGTTGGTATGGGAAACCGAAGGGGCCCTGAGCCTATTGACCAAAAACAGGAACGACCAATTGCTTTCCCGCATCGACAACGATCTCATACAAAGCCTGTCGGGGACCTTTAACCTGAATGCATCTTCGGAATACGCCACTGCATGGAATACCGCGTTGACCTACACGGCAAAAAGCTACTCTGCGGGCATGCAATACCGTCGGATTTCACCTAATTACCAGTCGTTTGGTGCATATTATTTCAATACCGATATTGAACATTTTACAGTAAATGGCCGGTTTTCGGCTTTTAAAAGAAAACTCAACTTTAATGGCAACGTGGGGGTGCAACGCGACAACCTGAGGGGGAACAAAGCATCCCGGTCGGCCCGGGTAATCTCGATGGCCAACCTCAACTACAACTCGGGCAAAAAATTCAGTATTAACGGATCGTTCAGTAATTATAGCATCAACCAGCAAGCAGGCAGGTTGCCCCTAAACGACACCATCAAGTTGTACCAGACCAACCGGAACATCAACCTCATGCCCATGCTGACGTTCAGTAAGGGAGCCATGCAACAGGTCCTGCAACTAAACCTGATGCTTACCGACATGATCGACCACAACCAGTTTACCGCAGGTAGCAGTGAAGTGAACAGCCGTGTGGCCATGCTAAATTATTTTCTGAACCACGCGCTGCTTGAAGCCAGCTTCATGGCCGGATTGAATTATACAGCTCTTAGTTCGGCAACTTTAAACCAAACCCTGTATGGTATCAATGCCGATGCGGGGAAAACGTTTTTTGACGGAAAACTCAATTCAAACCTTTCCCTTTCCGTTAACAGAAGCGAAATGGAAGGGGTACCAGGTTGGGTGAATTCAGGAACAATTCAGCTTTCGTATAAACCTCATAAGAAACATCAGTTTAAGTTCAATATAACCTACATCATAAATAACTATCCCAACAGCTCGTTGGTGAAGAGCTATCGGGAAACTAAATCCCTATTCAGTTATGTGTATAAAATATAAACTTCCAAACGAAAACATTTTCAGGATCAACCATGCGTCCTTCCTGAAGATAATGGTTTTGCTGCTCCTGGTTTGGGCCAGAACCAGCAACGCGCAGGTCGGCCCGGTAAGCATCAGCGTTTCTGTGATGCCCCCCTATACCTCTTCTTTGTACGATTATATCGAAACCAACAACAAAATTGTCGTCACCCTGACCCACACCCAGCCCGATTATCCCGAGGTGGAACTTTATCTTAGGGCAAGCATAGCGAGCGAAAACGGAATAAAAGTATCCTCAGCAGAAGGCTTCAAACCCGATCAACCCGTGATCCTACAACCCGGGAAAACCATCTTGTTGAACCGGGACAATATTTCCGATGCCTTCGATTTCGACCATCTTCAACTTGAAGGAGTAGAACTCAACGAACTACTGAACGGTTCGGGCCTACCTGAAGATTATTACCAGATTTGTGTACAGGCTTTCGATTATTACACCGATCAGCCCTTATCGGGCGAACAGCCCATTGGGTGCAGCAACCTATTCAATGTCACCAACCTCGAACCTCCCCTCGTTGTTTCTCCTCAATGTGGCGAAGTAATTGCCCCATCGCCGGCACAAATTGCCCAGATTACCTGGAGCACACCGGCAGGAGCCTTGCCCGGTACCCTGTATCATTTCGAAATGGTCGAAATACCCGAGTATTCGAACCTCGACCCGAAAGAAGCTTTTGAAACTTCGGCCTATCCACCCTTCTACGAAGAAAGCACTAAGATTTCGACCCTGATGCTGAGCATGGGGAAGGTGGTACTTACCCCAGACTATACCTATTCTTTCAGAATAAAAGCCGAAGATCCGAATGGAAAAATGCATTTTAGGAA
>CAZSIK010000457.1:0-1899 GCA_964606515.1 uncultured Prolixibacteraceae bacterium | reverse complement strand
GCTTAATCAATGATGCCCTTCATCCAAATGGTTTTCTGGGCTGGATGCAGGGAACGGGCAAAGAACCAAAAGACGGGCAACCCCTCTCGTATACCAAAGAACCAAATTTCGAGGATTACGGCCTGGGAGCCTTCCTCTTGGCCGGAAGTGAAATATATCGCTTGTCGGAAGTATTGTCGTCGAAAGAAACAGATTCTGGATTTTCTTGTCAAGCTAATTTTTATGTAGTGTTTAATTCCCGGGGAAATCAACTTACCGTTCATCTTCAACACAAAGCAGGAGAAAAGGTCGATATTGATCTTGTGGATGGTAACGGCAGAACAATTAAAAAACTGGAAAGCAATACCTTGCTTGAAAATCATCATCTGTTTGGTACGTTGCCATTCAGCTTCGTTTCAAAAACTTTGTAAATTTGTGCGTTAAAATTGCCTGTCTGATCCTCCATTTTTTATTGTAGCTTTGTGCCGTTAAAATCAATCCATTTGATGGACGGAACCTTACGAAGAAATATTCAGCCTGGCCTTAAGGTACAAATTGTGCTTAAAGCCGATCAGCGAAGCGGGAAACTTACCGAAGGAACTGTAAAAGATATCCTGACCAATTCGCCCATGCACCCTCACGGTATTAAAGTCAGGTTAAGCAATGGGCAGGTTGGAAGGGTAAAAGAAGTCATGGGGCAATAGAAAATAGTCATTGGGAAATATTATGAGAAAGCCGGATAAGGAAGTGGTATTAAAAGTCGAAACCAGCAACGAGCTGATGAAATTTCTATTGGCAGGGCTGAAGGGCAAAAACAGAAACAACATCAAGAGTTTGCTGTCGAACAAACAGGTAATCGTGAATGGAAAGGTCGAGAGCCAGTTCAACTTCATGCTCAAACCCGGCGATGAAATCAAAATTTCGAACGAAAGGCTTAAGCAAACCGAGCAAATGACCGCCCGCGGTTTTTCGATTGTTTATGAAGATGAACATTTAATTGTAATCGACAAACATGCCGGTATTCTTTCGATAGCCACTAAAGGAGAAAAAGATTATACGGCATACAACTTTCTTAGCCGTCACGTTAAGTATCAGAATCCATCCAATAAAATATTTGTCGTACACCGGCTCGACCGCGAAACTTCGGGTTTGATGGTTTTTGCCCGAAGTGCAAAAGTTCAGAAGCTGTTGCAAGAAAACTGGAACGACAACATTCTTGAACGCACTTACATTGCTATTACACAAGGAATTATTCCCGAAGATGAAGGAACCATTCAATCATACCTTCACGAAAGCAAAGCGCTGATAGTATATTCGACCGAAGAACCAGATGGCGGCAAGCTGGCCATTACCAATTTCAAGGTTATGAAACGCTCCGACCAATATACAATGCTTGAGGTAAGGCTTGATACCGGGCGAAAAAACCAAATCAGGGTGCACCTGCGCGACTACGGTTACCCACTGATCAACGATAAAAAATACGGTGCCACTGCAAATCCCATTGGCCGCCTGGGCCTTCATGCCCGGGTGCTATCCTTTATCCATCCCATTACCCGGCAACCATTACGCTTCCAAACTGCGATACCACGTAAGTTTACACGAATCTTTTAGTTTCATTCTTTAGAGAATCTAAATCGATACAAGAATGATATCGTTCAATGCATGATAATTCTCATGTAGTCTTTTACTATTCCTATTTTTAAACACTTTTCAGCTTTATTTTGCTCTCTTAACTGGTTTAAAACAATTACCTTTGCCCCCGTTTAAATTTTTCAACACAGTTATGTTATGGCAGAGAATAAAATAAATCTCTTTAATGAATTCCCAACGGTTTCGACCTCCGAATGGATGGCGAAAATCGAAGCCGACCTGAAAGGGAAAGATTTCGAGAAAACCCTGGTTTGGAGAACAAACGAAGGG
>CAZSIK010000456.1:0-1904 GCA_964606515.1 uncultured Prolixibacteraceae bacterium | reverse complement strand
GCAAACGCGACTGTCCAGCTTATGAAAATTTGAATGAGTAAAATGGATTATATTAAGCAAATAGAAAAAAACCGGGTGCCTCGCCATGTAGCCATCATCATGGATGGAAACGGCAGGTGGGCCGCAAAACGTGGCAGCGACCGGATTTTTGGCCATGAAAGCGGTGTGGAAGCCGTGCGTGCCTGCATCAAAGCTGCGGCCGAGCTGGGCATTCAATATCTTACCCTTTACGCTTTTTCAACAGAGAACTGGAATCGTCCTAAATTGGAAGTCGATGCCTTGATGTCCTTACTCGTGAAAGTTATTAAATCCGAAACCAATGAATTGAATCGCAATAACGTAAGGCTACAAGTTATCGGCGACCGGGCTAGTTTACCCCGGAGCGTGCGCAACGAAACCAACCGAATGGTGGAAAAACTTTCCGGTAACACCGGGCTTACCGTGGTAATGGCCTTAAGTTACAGCGCCCGTTGGGAAATCATAAATGCTGTTAAATCGCTTGCTGGCGATGTTAAAAAAGGAAAAATCGAACCTGAAGATATTTCACGTGAGTTGTTTGAATGTTATCTTTCGACCGCAGAAATCCCAGATCCCGAATTGATGATCAGGACCAGCGGTGAAAGCCGCCTTAGCAATTTCTTATTGTGGCAATTAGCTTATGCTGAATTGTATTTCACACCAAAATTGTGGCCCGATTTTACCAAAGAGGATTTTTTTGAGGCAATTTGTAATTATCAACAACGAGAACGCCGATTTGGCAAAACCAGTGAGCAGATCAAAAATAATTAATTTGAAGTAATGGCTAAGAAACTTGCGGCTACCGTAATTCTGTTATTGTCCTTCGTAGGAGTATGGTCTCAGTTACCCGACAGTACTAATTTTTCAATTTATTATTCAAGCCCGAGGGAATACACTGTTGGCGGGATTGAAATTATCGGAATCCGTTATCTCGATAAAGAAATGCTGAAAGAATATTCAGGGATCAAAGTGGGCGACGAAATAAAAATTCCTGGCGAAACCATCACCAATGCAATCAAAAAATATTGGCGGCAAGGCCTATTTTCCGACGTAAAAATCAATGCAACTAAAATTGTCGACGATAAAATCTTCCTCGAAATTTTTCTCAGAGAAAGGCCCCGCTTATCAAAGGTCAATTATCATGGGGTTAAAAAATCAGAGCTGGAAGATATAAAAGAAAAGGTACTCCTTCTCGAAGGGGGGCAAATTGTCGATGCTCATCTCGTTAATGCAGAACGGCTTATATTAGGCATTTTTCATGAGAAAGGTTTCCTGAACACTGAGGTAAAAATCATCCAACGCGACGATAAAGAAAAAGAAAATGCCATTATTCTCGATATCTATGTAGATAAAAAAGAAAAAGTTAGGATTAAAGAAATTGAATTCGTGGGAGTAGGCAAAGTCCCCGTCAGAAAACTCGAAAGGGCCATGAAAAAAACCAAGGCCAAAAAGATCCAAAACTTTTTCCATTCAAAAAAATACCTCGAAGACAAATATGCTGAAGACAAAGTGAACCTCATTAACAAATACAACGAGCTGGGGTATCGCGATGCCATTATTTTGAAAGATAGTGTCGTGAAAAATAGCGATGATAAAACGGTAAACATCAAACTTTGGTTAGAAGAAGGTAACCAATATCATATTAAAAACATTCGCTGGTTGGGCAATACAATTTACCCGGGGCAATACCTCGATGCCATATTGGGAATCAAAAAAGGGGATGTATACAACCAAAAACAACTCGATAAGCGGCTTTCTTCCGATCAGGATGCAGTAAGTAACCTGTATCTCGACAACGGCTACCTGTTTTTTCAGGTAATGCCCATCGAAACCAATATCGAGAACGACTCGATCGAAATCGAGATGAGGATACAAGAAGGAAAACA
>CAZSIK010000455.1:0-1926 GCA_964606515.1 uncultured Prolixibacteraceae bacterium | reverse complement strand
CAGAGCGATGGTGGATTTTCCATCTCCGGCATGGCCCGTTAAAATGAGGTGTGTTTTGTTCGGGTTTAACAAATGGTTACGAATTTGTTCCACTAACGGATGCAGAATACGAATATGAGAGAAGAATGGATTGCAGGCCTGGAATTCTGCCAAAGCGTTTTCATTTCCCGGGTGGTTACACTGCAGAGAGTTTAAATAAGATACGAAATTATTAGACTTTATTATATTCCCATAGGGGAAGCTCAATCGTTCGAAAAGAACTTGTTTTTCATCTGCTTCTAAAGGTTCTGAATTGGGCCTATAATATTTCGCTCCAGTTTCCAAACAAGAAATGATTAACGATTCTACCAACTTAAAATTATGGAATGCACAAGTGTGGGTAAAATCGAGCTGACCATTGTAATTGGGGGTTGTACCGTCGCCGTCGTAAATCGATTCAGCAATATCGATACCCTCGGCCGAAAGGGCAATATCGAAAGTGTCGGTGGCGGCACACATGGCAAAGAGGAAGCCTCCGTTCATGATGTAATTACGGATGGTTTTCACTACGGCCAGTTTCATCTCTGAAACTTTCATGAAACCCAACTTCCGGGCATTATCTGAATTTACTTTAACCTCCTGTTGATACCAGGGGGTATGCTGAAAACTACGGTAAAATTTACCAAACTGTCCGGTGAAGTCCTCATGATGAAGGTGTAACCAATCGTAGTCGTTTAATTTTCCCTCCATTATTTCCTCATCGTAAATCACATCATAGGAAATTTCGGCATAGGTGAGCACCATGGTTACGGCATCGTCCCAGGGAAGCTTGTTGGGGGGGGAATACACGGCAATTTTTGGGGCTTTTTGGAGCAACACGGCATCCATGTTCTGCGAGGGACTGGCAATTTCGTCAAGGATCAGGGCCGCCTGGCCGTCGGCTATCACCTGGTAACTAACCCCCCTGATCAGGCATTCATTTTCAATTTCAGGCAGATGGCTTACCATGAAACTGCCTCCGCGGTAGTTGAGCAACCACTTCACCTCAACCCCTCGTTCAAGGGTCCAAAAGGCAATCCCGTAGGCTTTCAGGTGGTTTTTCTGGACCTCATCCATCGGAATTAAAATGGTAGCCCCGAAACCATAAAACATGGTTAAACAAAAGAATACAATACCTAAAACTTTTCTCATCTCTTTTCCTATATATTTATGATCGGGAATTATTGACAACTTCACCGATATAGAAACGAAAACTGTTTCCAAAGGTTTCGAAAATTTTCCTATCAGAACGGAACTTCTCCACCAAAACCTTTAGCCCCGGTTCCGATGGGTTCAAAGGGATTCCCGCTCGGCGTTTCAAACGGTTTGCCAAACGGCGGCATTGGATTGGGCTCGTTGTTCATCTTCGAACTGAAAGTCTGGATTCCGCCAAATTCAAAATCCGAGGGATACTCTTCAAGGTCTTTGAACTGGGCCAATTCCTTCCTGAACCTCAGCCTCACATCGCCTACCGCACCATTACGGTGCTTGGCAATGATGATTTCGGCTACCCCTTTCAAGGAGTTTCCTTCTTCATCCTCGTTAATGTTATAATATTCGGGCCGGTGGATGAAAATCACCATGTCGGCATCCTGCTCGATGGCCCCCGATTCCCTGAGGTCGGATAGCTGGGGACGTTTCCCCTCGCGCGATTCTACCGAACGGTTCAATTGAGAAAGGGCAATTATGGGAACATCCAATTCTTTTGCTATGGCTTTCAATGAACGGGATATCATGCTCACTTCCTGCTCGCGGCTTCCGCGGGTATCGGTCCCGGCCGTCATCAGCTGAAGGTAGTCGACCATGATAATGCCAATGTCGTTCTGCATTTTGAGGCGGCGGCATTTGGCCCTGAGCTCGAAGATCGACAGAGCCGGGGTGTCGTCGACAAAAATGGGTGCCTCGTCG
>CAZSIK010000454.1:0-1947 GCA_964606515.1 uncultured Prolixibacteraceae bacterium | reverse complement strand
TGATTCTGGAAATTCCGGTGATTCAGGAAATACTGGAAATTCAGGGAACTCGGGGTTTATCATGACCATGCTGACCGAACCCGACGAAAGGGATCGTTCTCAGCAGGAGATTTATGAAGAACTTTCGAAAAAGTACAGCACCATTTCGGGAGCCAGGGTTATTGCCAGTCAGGAGCCCACCATTGCAACTGCTTTCTCGCGCGGGTTGCCGGTGCAGTATGTTTTGCAGAATATCGATTTTGAAAAAATCAGATCGGTACTGCCCCAGTTTCTTGAAGAGGCACAAAATAGCCCTGTTTTCAGCGTGGTCGATGTGGACTTAAAATTCAACAAACCCGAGATCAATATTACCATCGATCGGCTAAAAGCAACCAGTTTGGGAGTGAATACCAAAGACATTACCGATGCACTGAATATGGCATTCAGCGGAGGCCGAACCGGGTATTTTCTGAGGAACAACAAGCAATATTACGTCATCGCCCAGGTTGAAAGGGAAAATCGCGACAATCCGGCCGATATTTCTAAATTATATGTAAGAAACCGGAACGGTGAAATGATCCAACTCGATAATCTGGTGAATATCGAGGAAAGCAGCAATCCTCCCACACTTTATCATTTTAATCGGTACAAGTCGGCTACCCTTTCAGCCAACCTTGCCAAAGGTTATTCCTTGGGTGAAGGGATCGCGGAAATGAACCGCATTTCCGATCAACTGCTCGATTCCTCGTTCACTACCGATCTTTCGGGACCCTCGCGCGACTTTGCCGAGAGCAGTTCGAACATCTCGTTTGCCTTAATTCTGGCCTTGGTGTTGGTGTACCTCATTTTAGCCGCACAATTTGAAAGCTTCCGCGACCCTTTGATCATCATGCTTACTGTTCCAATGGCCATTGCTGGGGCTGTGCTGTCGTTGTGGATTTTTGGTCATACCCTGAATATTTTCTCTGAAATCGGGATGTTGATGTTGATTGGAATTGTTACGAAGAACGGGATTTTGATCGTGGAATTTGCCAACCAAAAGCAACGGGCCGGACAGGGAAAAGCCATCGCTGCATTCGAGGCGGCTGCTTCGCGTATGAGGCCGATCTTAATGACTTCCTTGGCAACTACCTTCGGGGCATTGCCCATTGCTCTTGCTTTGGGATCGGGTGCCGAAAGCCGTATCCCCTTAGGAATTGTTGTGGTTGGAGGGGTCATGTTTTCTCTGCTGCTTACCCTTTTTGTGATCCCGGTAATGTACATCATTATGTCGGGGAAAAAGAAAGACAAAGCAGGTGAATTTCAGGAAGCTTTACAAAAATAATGAAGATGAAAAGATCTGTTTTTATGTGCTTGCTTATGGCTGCTTTGTCAGTGCAAGCACAAGATATTCTTACAGTTGAAGGAGCCATCGACCTGGCTTTAAAGAATAATTACGACATCGCTGTGGCACGAGATGAAGCTTCAATTTCATCCACAAACAATACCCCGGGCGCAGCAGGCATGTTACCCATTGTGGGGATTTCGGGTTCGGCCAATTATTCGATACGGTCGAATGGCACAAAACAATCGCGCGAGGCTGATTTTGAGAACACAAGGAGCGGGATCGCCACATACAATGCTGGAGTGGAACTGGCGTGGACCGTTTTCGACGGGGGAAAAATGTTTGTCAGCAAATCGAAGTTAAATGAGATTGAAAACTTGGGTGAAATCCAGTTTAAAAATCAGGTAATGAATACCCTCGGTGAGGTCATTGCTGCATATTTTAACATCGTGAAACAAGAACAATTGCTTGCAGCGCTCAACCAAACCATCGAATATACGCTCGAAAGGGTGAAGATAGCTGAAACCGGGTTTAATGCAGGTTCAAAAAAGAAAACTGATTTACTTCAGGCTAAAATTGATCTGAATGTAAACCGCGAAAATGCGATCAACCAGGAAGGTGCCATCAAAGCGGCGAAACTTGAA
>CAZSIK010000453.1:0-1973 GCA_964606515.1 uncultured Prolixibacteraceae bacterium | reverse complement strand
CCTGGTACCAGGAAAGAAAAATGCCGTAATTGGTAATAGCTACGCTCAGGTTTCTCAGATCGCGCAGGCGGGCCTGTAATTTTTGCTGACTGATCATGCATCCTCCACAATGAATGATGAGCTTAAATTTTTCAAGATCGTGGAGGTCTTGAAATTCACGGCCAAAGCTATGTTCTACAATTACTCCAGGAAAGCGTTTGGCAATTTTTGCAGGAATCTGAACCGTACCAATATCTTCTTTAATGCGCGAGTGGTTGCATGCTTCGGCTATCAGGATCCGGTCACCGGGCTTTAATTGTTCCAATACTTTCGTGCCCTGATAAAACTCGTTTAGTTTTCCATTACTGGCATAGTGAATCATCATAACCGAAAAAGTTGTTAGGGAGATTGGTTCAGGTACCCAACGGTCCATGATGTCCATGGCCTGAGAATCGGTAATGATGGCTTTTGGCGCTTTTTTTAAGCTGTAAAGCAGGTTCAGAAACCGATCCTGTTCTTTTTTCTGGTTTTCACCACGGGCAGCATGAAGGTCCATCCGGTAAAGGATAGGATAAGCCCATTGCCGAGTAATGAATTCTTCGGCCATCGATTGGGGTCTCAATAAGCGACCGGGAGGGGTTTCTTCATCCATTGGAATGTTTAAAAGGTAAAACTCATCTTTTTCAATAAAAGGCAATAACTCAATAATGTGATGTTTCCTTTCATAATGGGTGATGATAAAATCGAGTAAGGGTTGACGATAAGAAAGATCAGTTGCTTTAAGTTCAATTTTTGGATAAAACCTAAGCAAAGGCAGGTGGGTTTCTGCATTAGAAATTACATCTGGCCCTATCGGACCAAAAAAGTTGTATGCGATTACGATTTGCTTGTCGCTTTCATGGGCATATTCAAGAATAAGTTGTTCGGTTTCAAAATGACGTGTAGAAGGATTTAGGATCAAGATAGCCAGATCGCACTCTTTCAGTGTGTTCAATACTTTTTCCCTTTTCTTTGCCCCTAAGCTGGTGCTTTCGTCAAGTCCGGCCGTATCAAACAATTTTACAGGGCCTAAACCATGCAGTTCCATCAGGGCTACTTTCGTGTCGGAAGTGGTGCCTGGGGTGGGATCTACTATTGAGGTAGCTTGTTGGGTAATCAGGTTCATCAGACTGCTTTTCCCTGAATTCATCTTTCCAAAAATCCCGATATGTTCTCTCTCTGTCAACATGGTTCTCGAAGTTGGGTTTTATGATGGAACGAATTTGAAAAACAATTGTTCTTTTTTATCCTCAAATCTTAAACGATAAAGGAAACAAATAAAATCGGTTGGTGAATGTTTTAATTGTTCGAAATTTTAAGGGTATTTCGATAAATATTTTAGTTTTGTAGAACGAAGTTAGGATTATGAATAAGATTGCAGTTTTTCCGGGTTCTTTCGATCCCTTTACTATTGGGCATGAATCGGTGCTTGTCAGGGCATTGCCTTTGTTCGACCGAATTTATGTGATGGTCGGGATTAATCAATCCAAGAAAGGCTTTTTTTCGGTTGAACAGCGATGTGCCATGATTTACAAAGTGTTTCATGATGAACCCAGAGTAATTGTCGAAACCTACGATGGTCTCACTGTTGAGTATTGTAAAAAAGTCGGCGCTACTTATATATTAAGAGGGTTAAGGACCTCGGCCGATTTCGAGTTTGAAAGGGCAATTGCACAAGTCAATAAAAAAATGCATGATCCGATCGAAACGATCTTTTTGTTGACAATGCCTGAACATACCCCGGTTAACTCGACTATTGTGCGCGATATCCTTAGTCATGGAGGGGATGTTTCTCAGTTCATTCCCAAAAGGTTGGATATTAATCAATATTTAGAAGGGAAAAAACATGTATAAGTTTTTGTTTCTCACTTTAGTTACTTTTTGGATTTTCCAGGTGAGGGGAGCGGAATTAACATTTACAAACCCCGAGTATGCCGGGAGCATTTTTAGTTTTT
>CAZSIK010000452.1:0-1973 GCA_964606515.1 uncultured Prolixibacteraceae bacterium | reverse complement strand
TGCAAAAACGCGTTTGTGTGGACACTGTACATTTGGAAATGAGCGTTTTAGATACTTACTTTGGGGCATGTACCTGAAGTTTATCCGAAAATATTGCAAGGAAGAAAACCGGAGCGTCGATTACTATCGGTTGAGCGAGAGCTACCGCGATGAGTTCGGCTTTTCCCGGCAACGGATGATCGTAAGTTTTGGTCGGCTCGAAGAGCTCCCCGACCAGCAAAGCAGGCTATTGCTTTGCGAACGGGTGAGCCAGTTAATACAAGGCCGGCCCAGCCTCTACGGCCCTTGCACAGACCCGGTGGTTGAGCAGTTGGCACAGGTATTCTATGGCAAGGTACTGCAAAAGAACAAGGTAGACAGCAAGCCCCGCATTGGGGAAAACCCTGAACTGGTTAAGTTGGGCACACTCAAACACAAGGATGTGCGCGAGACCGGTGCCGAATCACTCTGCTACCAGGCTTTTAGGCAACTGGGCGTGGACGGATACCTCGGAAACAGGGGATGGGACAAAGAACAGGTCGGACTGGCAGCCACGCACGTGATCAGCAGGGCTGTTTACCCTGCCTCGGAACTCAAGACGGCCCAGTGGATAAAGGAAAATTCTTCGGTTTGTGAATTAACAGGTTACGATGCCGGGAAAGTGACCAAGGACAAGCTCTATGGAATATCGAAAAAGCTTTATAAAGAAAAGGAAGGGCTTGAAAACCACCTGTCGCGTTGCACCAACGAGTTGTTCAACCTCGAAGACAAGATCATCCTTTACGATCTGACCAATACCTATTTTGAAGGCCGGATGCAGAACAGCCGCATCGCGAAGTTCGGACGGAGCAAGGAAAAGCGCACTGATGCCCGGCTCATTGTGCTGGCCGTGGTGGTCAACACCGAAGGTTTTTTGAAGTACTCCGACATTTTTGAGGGTAACACCTCCGATTGCAGCACCCTGCAAAGCGTGGTAGGAAAGCTGGACCAAAAGATGGGATATACCACCCGGAAACCAATTGTTGTGATGGACGCGGGCATTGCCACCGAAGCCAACATCCTATTTTTGAAAGGAAAAGGCTACCCATACCTGTGCGTGTCGCGCTCAAACCTAAAAGATTACAAGGCAGAAGCCGGTGGCCAGCCCGTCCAGGTAACCGACAAGAAAAAGCAGCCCATCGAACTGTTGCGAGTAAAGGTTGAAAACGATGGGGACAACTATCTTTGGGTGAAGAGCCAGGCCAAGGCCGAAAAAGAGAACGGCATGCACAACCAGTTTGCCCAACGCTATGAAGAGGGGCTGCGCGGCATCGGCAACTCCATAGGCAAAAAAGGCGGCACCAAGAAGCTTGAAAAGGTATGGGAACGCATCGGGCGGCTCAAACAAAAGTACCCCTCGGTGCACGGGTATTATGAAATTACGGTAACCGACAATAAAAAAGGCATTGCAACCGGGCTGTTGTTTGAACAAAAAGAAGGGATGCCTTATGACCAGAAGGCGGGTGTCTACTTTCTGCGAACCTCGCTCGACTGGGCCGATGAGCAAACAATCTGGACAATATACAATGCCATCCGTGAAATCGAGTATACCTTCCGTGTACTAAAAACCGACCTCGACCTTCGCCCCGTCTTCCACAAAACCGACAAGGCATCCATGGCACACCTGCACCTTGGGCTATTGGCATACTGGCTCGTGTCCACAATACGCTACCAATTGAAACTAAAAGGATACAACCACGACTGGCGTGAGATCACCAGGACAATGAACACCCAGAAAATGGTGACCACAACGGTTGAAAACGAAAAGGGTGATACTATCCAAATCAGGCAGTGCAGCGAACCAACAGAACCTGTCAAACAGATATACGAAAAACTAAAATACAACCCCATACCCCTGCCCCGCAAAAAATCCGTGTGGCACACTGGCGAACCAAACAAAAATCCAAAAATTGACTATCAGGGAATTATGAGCGGTTAGCTGCAATGTGGGTTAA
>CAZSIK010000451.1:0-1982 GCA_964606515.1 uncultured Prolixibacteraceae bacterium | reverse complement strand
TGACTTATTCATGTTCTTATTGTGGTCGACTACAACCATGCTCGTTTCATCGGATAATTGTATAGTAAATATGAGACCATCTGATGTCTGATGTCTGATGCCTTTCTTCCAATGACCAATGACTTTTTCCTTTCCCCACTGGCTGAAGTCCAGTGGCAATTGAAACGCTCCGGTCGGGAGAGGTTATCCATGTTGATTTTTGCACAATCATTAAGCAAATCTTTCTGGTATTGCCACCATATTGTCGCCGCCATGCGGCTTTGCTGCCTGGTGTTTGTATTCTTTTACTACTATAATACCGCCGCCATGCGGCTCTATTTCGCCTTGCATCTTGTGTCTGATAATCCCATTGAACAATGACTTTTTTCTCTTTATATCCCATTTTTTGCCGGGACACCCAAGCAGGTGTCTTGAAAATCACATACAATGGATTATATGCACATTAAAAAACAACGACGAAGAAAATGTCAAAGTCCGCAGAAGCGCAGTAAACGGTATGCTACTATGGCCGGATGGGGATGAGATTCACTCATAACACCGGGTTTCATTGCATTACAACCGGGGTTATTCAGGTTTGACCCGTTCCGGGTCTGGCTGTTGTTTCAGCATTGTGTTTAACAATTTGGGTATTGTTTGCCAATGACCTGTACTTCATTGCTTTGTTCCTACAATAAACTCTTACCCTAAAATAAAAAAAATGCAAAGTAACAATAATCCTATATTCCCGTCCTACCCGTCCTGCCCGTCCTGCAGTACCACAAACCCTGCAAACCCTGCCTGCCCAACCTACCCTGCTGTACAACATCTTCCCTGCAAACGTTTGCGGTTTCGTTTGAGGCTTTATTTCGCTCTAAGCCTACTGAAATGCCTGTTTTTTAATGCCTGAAAGGATTAATTTTGTTTGTTCATTATTTATAATTGCGCTTATGAGAACCTTGTTGCTTGCTGTGTTTGCCTTATTCCTGGCCTTGGGTTCAGCAGCCCAGATCACTACCGAACCGCAGTTGCCGTTGGCCTCAAAACTAGTAACCCTTACTTTTAATTCGGCAAAAGATTCCAAACTGGGATTATTTACTGCCGACCTGTATGCCCATACCGGTGTAATCGTGGAAGGCAAAACCGAATGGCAGCATGTAATTGGGCAGTGGAAACAAAACGACGTGCAGCCCAAGTTAACGAACAAGGGAAATGGCGTTTACGAACTGGTGGTTTCGCCCGACATCAACACCTTCTATACAGTAGCTAAGAGTGAAAAGGTTACCCGCATGGCCTTCGTGTTCCGCTCAGCCGACGGCAACAAACAAACCAACGACCTTTTTGTCGATGTGTTTGAAGAGGGCTTCGTGGTGAATCTTGCTTGCGATTTTACCGGACGGATTTTCGACCTCGGCAAAGCCTATTCGTGGGAAGCAAACTCTTCGAACGATGCCTCGCTTAGCCTGATATTCAACCAGCAAACCCTTGCCACAGGCACCGGGAAAAAACTTACCACAAGCTATACCTTCGCTTCTGCAGGCCCTGTCTGGATGGTAGCCAGGGCCGAACACCAGGGCCAGGTGGTATGTGACTCGGTGCAGGTGTTCGTACGCGAAAATACCCCCCTGGCTGCTTTGCCAACGGGTTCGGCGAAAGGGATTTCGTACCCGACAGCCCAATCGGCCAGGCTGGTACTTTGGGCCCCCGGCAAATCGTTTGTCTTCGTAGTGGGCGATTTCAACAACTGGTTGTTTCAAAATGAATTCCAGATGAACCGCGACGGCGATTTCTTCTGGCTCGATATCGATCTCCTTGAACCCAATAAAGAATATGGATTTCAATATGTGATCGATGGGCTGGTACAGGTAGCCGATCCCTACAGCGCGAAGATCCTCGACCCATGGAATGACAAAGACATCAAAACCGAAACCTACCCCGGACTGCTGGCTTATCCTACGGGAAAAACCACGGGCATTGCCTCGGTGCTGCAAGCAGGAAAGGCAAAG
>CAZSIK010000450.1:0-2012 GCA_964606515.1 uncultured Prolixibacteraceae bacterium | reverse complement strand
GATGTTGCCAAATCGCGAATGAATCCGGCAAAACATTACCTTCTGTTTGGTGGTTTTGAAGGACGCAATCCCTCCGATAAATTTGATTCGAATTATTACTTGGAACAAAACGAGGATGTTAAAAAAGCCGGAATGAATCCGTTGGTGCACTTTATTTGCTATGGAAAAAATGAGGGGAGAAAGGCTGTATTCCAAGGCATTGAAACTATCGTTAAACAACAACGAATAAACGATTTAACTGATGATAACCAAAACATTTCACTCCTTCGTGAAAGCAGGTTAGTTGACGAAGAGTATTATTACAACAACTATAGCGATATTCGGAATGCCAGGCTTGATGCCGTTATTCATTATTACTACCATGGATGGAAAGAATATAGGAATCCAAGTGAACAATTCGATACAATGTTTTATCTTGAGTCGAACAAGGATGTAAAAGATTCAGGCATCAACCCCTTATTACATTACATAACCATTGAGAAACACGAACAAAAGCCAACCAGCTTTCATCTTGATATTCAAGACTCAACCGCCGATGAATATGAAAATTGCCAGCCAATAAAAATAAAAAATGATATTAACGCCATTAAAACCATAGCATTTTATCTCCCTCAGTTTCATCCATTTAAAGAAAACAACGAGTGGTGGGGAGAAGGATTTACCGAATGGACGAATGTGACAAAAGCCCGGCCTCAGTATGACGGTCATTATCAACCCCATCTGCCGGGGGCAACGGGTTTTTACGATTTAAGGGTTCCGGAAATACTTGCAAAGCAAGCAGAATTGGCCAAACAATTTGGGATTTATGGTTTCTGTTTTCATCATTATTATTTTGCTGGTAAACGATTAATGGAGATACCCGTCGATAATTTGCTTGCTCATCCTGAAATTGAACTCCCTTTTTGTCTTTGTTGGGCAAACGAAAATTGGACACGTCGATGGGATGGAATGGAAAGCGATATCCTTATTGCACAGGATCATTCACCAGAAGATGATATTCGTTTCTTAAACGATATTGAAAAGTATTTCCTGGACCCTCGCTACATCAGGGTCAACAATAAACCTCTTTTTATTGTTTACAAAGCCAATCAATTCCCCGACATGAAAGCTACAATCGAAAGATGGAGGAAGCACTGGAGGGACAAATGGCAGGAAGAATTGCACATTGTTATGGCCATGACATTTGGTGAACGAGACCCTTTAATTTATGGGTTCGATGCTGCTGTTGAATTTCCACCTCACAACATTGGGGCATTGGATATTACCAGCGCAAAAAAGACCACTGCTTCATTTCAGGGAAGGATTTTTAGTTATGTTGATTTTATGACAAAATCACTTATTCCCAAAGAAGTCAACTTCGAACTTTACAAAACAGTTCTTCCCGGTTGGGACAATACAGCGCGACGGGATAAAGACGCGAGTATCTATGCCGATGGCTCTGCAAATCACTACAAGTTTTGGCTTAAAGAATGCATTAAATACGCAAGGAAGAATTTATGCCCTTCTTCCCGCTTTGTCTTTGTCAATGCCTGGAACGAATGGGCTGAAGGTGCCCACTTAGAGCCCTGTCAGAAATATGGTTATTGTTATTTAAACGCAACAGCACGGGCAATTGAAGAAGCTTCAGGTATGAAGGGGCCTAAAATCAGCATTGTAGTACCTAATTATAATCATGCCAAATACCTGAGAAACAGACTCGATTCAATTTACAACCAAACGTATCGAAATTTTGAAGTTATATTATTAGATGATTGTTCATCCGATGAGAGTAAAGAAATACTAAATGAATACGCAATAGCGAGTGGTGAAATCAGCAAATTGATTATCAACAACGAAAACTCGGGAGGAGTTTTTCACCAATGGGCCAAAGGCATTGAAAATGCTACTGGCGACTTGGTTTGGATTGCCGAAAGTGACGATTTCTGCGACAATAATTTTTTGGAAACACTTGTCGATGATTTCAATGATGAATCAGTTATGCTTTCTTATTCAAATTGTGTTTTTGTCGATGA
>CAZSIK010000449.1:0-2036 GCA_964606515.1 uncultured Prolixibacteraceae bacterium | reverse complement strand
AAGTCGATAAGTTTGGGATTGTGCATACTTCAATTGGAAAGGTATCGTTTGAACCTCAGAAAATTGTTGAAAACGCACGCGAATTCGTTAATGCAATCATCAAACTGAAACCTGTGGCTTCAAAAGGTACTTATGTGAAAAGCATTTATCTTTCAAGTACCATGAGCCCTGGAATTCAAGTAGAACCAAAATCTACGCATGATTAAAATAGATTATTATGAAGAGATCAGAAAAAGAAAATATCGTAGGTGAATTAACCCAGGAGATCAACTCATACAATCATTTTTATCTTGCCGATATTTCAGGATTAAATGCCGGGAAGACTAGCGATTTACGGCGGCTCTGCTTCCAGAAACAGGTCAAATTGATTGTAGTTAAGAACACACTCCTAAAAAAAGCACTTGAAGCTTCACAAAAAGATGCTTCAGAGCTTTACGACGTACTCAATGGCAATACCTCGTTGATGTTTTGTGAAAATGCCAACGTGCCTGCTAAATTGATCAAGGATTTTCGTAAAAAAGCACAAATTCCTTTGTTGAAAGGAGCTTTTGTTGAAGAATGCGTTTATGTTGGCGATGACCAGCTCGAAGCATTGATCAACATTAAATCGAAAGAACAATTGTTGGCAGACGTAATTGCCCTGTTGCAATCACCGGCAAAAAACCTTATTTCGGCCCTCCAAAGTGGTCAAAATACAATTACCGGTGTTCTGAAAACTTTAGAAGAGAAATAGTAATTAATATTTATAACATTTTAAATCGTTGTTAAAATGGCTGATTTAAAAAAACTTGCAGAAGAATTAGTAAACCTGACAGTCAAAGAAGTCAAAGAGTTGGCAGACATATTGAAAAACGAGTACGGAATTGAACCCGCTGCCGCAGCTGTTGCTGTCGCCGGCCCTGCTGCCGGTCCTGCTGATGAAGCAGAAGCTGCTGTTCAAACCGAATTCGATGTAATCTTGAAATCCGCTGGTCAATCTAAACTGGCTGTTGTTAAGTTGGTTAAAGAATTAACCGGACTTGGATTGAAAGAAGCAAAAGAAGTTGTTGACGCAGCTCCAAAAGCAGTAAAGGAAAAAGTTTCGAAAGAAGAAGCTGAAGCTCTCAAACAACAGCTTACAGAAGCAGGAGCTGAAGTTGAACTTAAATAAGCTCTACAACCCCCTAAAAAGGGTTGCAATGGTTTAGTCCCGATTAGAATCGGGGCTAAGCCTTTTTGTGTTTTACATTTTAAGTTCAATAAATACCAATGTTAAATGTCTTTGAATACTAATAATCAAAGGATTAGTTTTTCGTCATCGAAAAACACGTTCAACTATCCCGATTTTCTGGAAGTACAAATACAATCCTTTAAGGAGTTTTTCCAATTGGGTTCAACTCCTGAAACCAGAAAAGAAGAAGGTTTATTCCGTGTGTTCCAGGAAAATTTCCCCATCACCGATACCCGAAACAACTTTGTGCTTGAATTCATCGACTACTACGTCGATCCTCCACGCTATACCATCCAAGAGTGTATCGAAAGAGGGCTTACTTTTAGTGTGCCGCTTAAATCGAAAATGAAATTGTATTGTACCGATCCTGAACATGAAGATTTCGATACAGTGGTTCAGGACGTGTATTTAGGAACAATACCTTACATGACCGAAAGGGGTACTTTTGTAATCAACGGTGCCGAAAGGGTGATCGTATCCCAATTACACCGCTCTCCTGGCGTATTCTTCGGGCAAAGCGTCCACGCCAACGGTACAAAACTGTATTCCGCCCGGATTATTCCGTTCAAAGGCTCCTGGATCGAGTTTGCAACCGACATCAATAACGTGATGTATGCATACATCGACCGGAAAAAGAAATTGCCTGTTACCACCCTTTTACGAGCCATCGGTTTCGAAGGAGATAAGGATATTCTTGAAATATTCGGACTTGCCGACGAAATTAAAGTGTCGAAAACGGCCATGAAAAAATATGTAGGTCGAAAATTGGCGGCCCGTGTATTGAAATCATGGGTTGAAGATTTTGTCGATGAAGATACCGGTGAAG
>CAZSIK010000448.1:0-2043 GCA_964606515.1 uncultured Prolixibacteraceae bacterium | reverse complement strand
GCCCCATCATCGAATTACTCGAAGGGGTAGGAACCCAAAAACCCACTGGAACGAAAATCCCTTTTATTGCCCTTCCCACAACCTCGGGCACCGGAAGCGAAGCCACCTACAACGCGGTAATCACCCGCCAGGGGCCCAATGGATTTAAAAAATCGTTACGTCATCCCAATTTCGTTCCCAATATTGCTATTGTTGATCCGGCGCTGACCATGGGATGCCCACCAGCAATTACCGCTGCTTCGGGCCTCGATGCCATAACCCAATTGCTCGAAGCCTACCTCTCGACCAACAGTAATCCCCTGACTGATGCCCTGGCCCTGGATGGCTTGAAACAGGCCCTGGCCAACATTGAAAAGGCAGTTGATGATGGTAGCGATAGTGAAGCCAGAAGCGCCATGAGCTACGCCGCCTTGCTTTCGGGAATCGCATTGGCCAATGCCGGGCTTGGGGTGGTTCACGGTTTTGCTCAGCCCCTGGGTAGTTTCTTCCCGATACCCCACGGGGTGGTTTGCGGCAACCTGATCGGCGCGGTTAACCGGTTGACCGTTGAAAAGTTGCATGCGGCAAATGAGGTAAAAATACTTCAAAAGTACGCTAATGTGGCTTCAATCCTTTTTCATTATCCCGACCCAATGGAGAATATCGACCGGCTCATCAATCATTTCGACCAGATGATCGACCGGTTTGGGTTGCCCCGCTTTTCTGCTTTTGGGCTTAGCGCCGCAGATTTCCCCCGGATCTTGGACGACACCGGCAATAAAAATCATCCGCTAATGCTCACCCGCGACGAGCTGGCCGGTATTTTAAAACAACGTTTGTAAGCGTGAACGCATGAAGGAACAAATCACCCCATTCGATTCCAGGCGGCTCGACCAGTTGAATCAGCTTCCCCCTGAAGATTGGAATGCTAATGCCTACGAGCTTTTTATGCTTTATGAATGGCAAGCCTGGTTCAAACCATTTCAACTTCTCGATGGCAACAAACTGATCGCTTTTGGCATGATCTGGCACTTTGGCGATACGGCCTGGCTGGGTTGGATTTTGGTCGATAAGCGGCATAGAAAAAAAGGATTAGGTACAGCCATAACTCGTTTTCTTGTCGATACTGCCAAAAGCGTTGGCGCCGTAAAAATTATACTGACGGCCACGGCTTTAGGAATGCCCATTTATCAGAAATTGGGCTTCGAAACGACCCATCATTACCGGTTTTTTAAAAACGAAAAGCCCTTGAAATATCGCTACGAACACGATAAAATACGGAGGATGACCAAAGCCGATCTGGATTCAGTTCATCAAATCGACCGGGCCGCAACAGGCGAAGAGCGCCGGCCCTTGCTCGACTATTATCTTGGCGACACACTGGTGCAGGTAAGCGCTGAAAACCAAGTCGAAGGATTCTACATCGAGAAATTGGGTACTGGTTTTGTGGCGGCCAAAAACCCTGAAGGCGGGTTGAACCTGCTGCGGTACCACATGCGCCATTCCATGGTGGTGACCCTGCCCGGAGAGAACGAAGCCGCCGCTAACCTGTTGTTGGCAAAAGGATACGCCGAAACCCACAGGATTCCCCGCATGGCCCTGGGCGGAAACGAAGCCCCCTGGCAACCTGCTATGATATTTAGCCGTGGGGCGGGGTATTGCGGGTGAAATATAAACCTGAATATATTGAGTTAGGTACGACAAGTTCGATGCTTTGTATATTTTTCTATATTACTGCTTTTATTTTCGTGCTTATTTTTTCGTGGGAAAGTTTAAAAGCGATCTATTACCAAAAAGAATGATTCGATCCGGATCATTCTTGCTGAAACAGTAAAACAGTCATAATTTCTTTTAAGAAATCCATTTGGAATAAAAGTAAAAAAGGAGAAGTTGCGCAGAACAGAAACTGAAATAAATCAATGGACTTGTTTCCTTTCCTTATGACCGGATGAGGGCACTGCATTTGAATAGGGCACCTATCGCGGCCGGTGTTTTTTGGTTGCTTTCTTTGGTCCTCCGGCTGAAGCCGGAGGCAATTGAATGCAGCTTAGCAACAGTTGAACA
>CAZSIK010000447.1:822-2047 GCA_964606515.1 uncultured Prolixibacteraceae bacterium | reverse complement strand
GAGCTGCATATCAGCAATCTCGTCGGTAATTTTTTGCGTGGTACTGAATTCGGTTCCTTCAGGAGCTGTAATAGAAGTTCTTATAAAGCTATGGTCTTCCATGGGGGCCAGTTCCGATTTTAGCTGGGTTCCCAACAGCAAGATGATCAGGATACAAGCTACGATAATAAGGTAAGAGGCCCATTTATGCCGGATAAATATGCTTAGTAATTTTCGATACCCATTTTCCATGGCCACGAAAATGGTTTCAGTCTTCAGGTAGAACCTCGAATGATGCGATGCCGAACCGCCCAGTTTAACGTTCAGTACCGGGGTCAAGGTAAGTGAAACAAGGGCGGAGATGATGATCGCGCTGGCGACCACCACGCCGAACTCACGGAATAGCCTGCCGGTAAAGCCTTGTAAAAATATTACGGGAATAAACACAATCGACAGGGTTAATGAAGTGGAAATTACGGCAAAGAATATCTCGCGCGTACCTTCAGCAGCGGCTTTCCATTTATTCATGCCTTTTTCGATACGTTTGAATATATTTTCCGTCACCACGATCCCGTCGTCGACCACCAAACCCGTTGCCAGGACAATACCCAGCAAGGTTAATACATTTACCGAATAGCCTAGCAGGTACATCACGAAGAAGGTGCCGATCAACGAAACCGGGATGTCGATCAAAGGCCGTATGGCGATGATCCAGTTACGAAAGAAAAGGAAGATGATCATCACTACAAGAATTATAGCAATAATCAGGGTTTCGATCACATCGTGTACCGACTGCCTGACAAATACCGAACGGTCGCGACCAATGGTGAGTTCCATTCCTTCGGGCAAGTTTTCCTTAACCTGATCCAAACGTTTATAAAATTCATCGGCAATTTCGATTGTATTGGCTCCCGGCAAGGGAACCAGGGCAAGGGTAACGCCATTGGCCCCATTTACAGTAGCCCCCGACTCTTCGTTTTGAGGACCCAACATGGCTTCGCCAATATCGCTGAAGCGAATAATTTGATTATCGGTTTGTTTTACGATCAAATTATTAAATTCCTCTTCGGTGGTTAAGCGCCCATAGGTTTTGATTGTCAACTCGGTATTGTCGCCCCTGATTTTTCCGCCGGGGGTTTCAACATTTTCCTTAGCTAACGCCGAAGTAACATCGGCAATAGTGAGGCTCCGCGCTGCAAGTTTTTCAGGATCGAGCCACAAGCGCATTGCAGGGTTCTGTTCGCCA
>CAZSIK010000447.1:0-812 GCA_964606515.1 uncultured Prolixibacteraceae bacterium | reverse complement strand
ATATTCTTTTTTTAAAAATGAACCAGAGGACCAGCGAAAACAGGAAAGGGCTTAACAGCGACCAGAAGAAACCCAAAGAAGTGTTTTGATAGCGGTTTTTCAGATCGGCAATGGTCAGGTTTCTGGCGGCGAGTTTTTCGGGATCGATCCACAGGCGCATGGCCGGCTTTTGCTCCCCGAATATCGATACCGAGCTGATCCCGGGTATGGTTTGAAATTTTTCCAACAATACATTGTCTGTGTATTCGCTCAATTCGATGGCATTCATCTTGTTACTTTGGGCGATGAGCATCATGATGGGCTCAGCATTAGCATCGGCCTTGGTAACCGTGGGAGGGGCATCAAGGTCCTGGGGCAATCGTCGTGTAGTTTGCGACACTTTATCGCGCACATCGTTGGCGGCCTTTTCCAGATCGGCATCCAATTCAAATTCCACGGTGATCCGGCTCGATCCGATTGAGGAGGAAGAGGAAATCGATTTCACCCCTTCGATCCCGTTAATCGATCGTTCGAGCACTTCGGTAATTTGCGATTCTATAATTTCGGCATTGGCCCCGGTATAGGTTGTAGAAACGGTGATGATGGGCGGGTCGATGGCAGGGTAAAGCCGTACCCCCAAAAAGTTATACCCTACAATTCCCAACAAAACGATAATCAAGCTCAAAACCGTGGCCCCAACCGGTCGTTTTAATGAAACATCAGAGATCATAAGCTACCGGTTTTAATTTCAGAATAACCCAATTTCATCCCTTCTTTTAAGAAAAGGATGCCCGAAGTAATTACGGTATCGCCAAGCTGAACCCCAGAAAGGA
>CAZSIK010000446.1:576-2048 GCA_964606515.1 uncultured Prolixibacteraceae bacterium | reverse complement strand
AGTGCCAAAACCGCTCAAAACCTTTGTATATGTATACTTTTCCCATGATAATCGTTTTCTTATGCCTGTTCAACTTGCTTGTTTTTTCTTTTCCTGAATGCCACAATCCGCATTATGGCATGAACGAAAACCCCCAGAATGGAAGCCCAGAATAAAAATATTCCGGAAGCATCGAGTGTACGGCTAAAGTCACGGCCCGGCATGTAAAATCCATCCAGTTTGGCAAGCCGTCCATTGTCACGGGTATGGCACTCGGCACAACTCACTGTTTTGTCTTTAGAAGCTACCATATGGTTAACCGGCCAGTACATTTCGGTTTCGATAAACCCAAAATCACCACTATATGGAAGGCCCACCCTACGCATGCCCGCCTCAGCAGCCGTGTTCCAATCAAAATCCTTCCAGAAGGCGCTATCGCCTTCAAGTTCGGAATACAGTTTGGGCTGAATGAGAATGTTGTTTTTAATGTCGTAGATCTGGTCGCCCCGGTGAATTTTTACCGGGACTATTTTCGATTCAGGATCGTCGTGAGCGCCAAACAAGGGATTAATCTGTACAGGAACCGATTCAATCGGATCGCCCAGAATATAATGATCGGCTGTACCGTTGAACCAGAGGTAATCGGGTTTCACATTTTTCTCCCAAACGAAGGAACCTTTAATCGACATATATACATGGTTGTGCAGCGAATCATCCACTTCAAAAGGTTGCCCGTCTTTTAGTTTACCAGCATCCGACCATTTCCATGCCATTTTTGTGGCATTAACCTTGGCGTATTCGGGGATATGGCAAGCCTGACAAGAAACTTTTGCTGTATGCCGGTTGATTAGTTTGTCGAAATGAGGAGTGTTGGTATGGCATTGCTCGCAGGTGGCCCTTCGGGTATTGTCGGACGAAACAGAGTAGAGCCTGCCCAAAATCTGATGGTTCTCGGCAGTATGGCAATCGTTACAGGTCATATTGATGCCATTCACTGCCATGTGAACATCCACTTCCCGTTCGCAGGCCAGTTGTGCCTGTTCGAGGTCACCATGTTTCACATTGTTACCACCGCCGCCATTAAAATGACAGCTACCGCAATTGTTCCTCGTGGGTTGGCCTACACTAATGGCCACTTCGCTAAGGTTAACATCCCTGTCGGGATAACCGGCCATTGAAGTACCCTTGTGGTACTTTTCGCTGTTGTCGTGGCAAACCATGCAATCGACATTACGGGCATTGTTGAAGTCGAAATGGTCGTTGGTCATTCCGAAACCGATATGGCATTTGGCACAACTTTGCTCGTTGGCATTCGACCCGATGCAGAAGTTGTTGATTACGCTCTTTTTTCCTGCTGCAGCAACTCCCCGGCCTTCGACATACGACACCCGCTCCCAATTCCAGTGGGGCGAATTCATGATCTCCTTGTGCCGTTCGGTATGGCAACTGATACAGGCCTCGGTAACCTCTTGCGGAATTTTGAATTCCTTTTT
>CAZSIK010000446.1:0-566 GCA_964606515.1 uncultured Prolixibacteraceae bacterium | reverse complement strand
ACTCTTGCTTAAGCTTTTCCAACTTCAGGTTATAGTACACCTCCTTATGCAACGATTTCACCAACACCAAGGCCAAAACAACAGCGGCAATGACAACTAAAAGGGAACGGTTCATCGCAATACGATTTATAATTGGTACAATTTTCTCTCTAAAAATAAGTCTATCAAATATATCTATTTATTTAGATATTTAGATGTATATTACACAGTCCTACTCCTCCCCAAAACCCATACAAGTTAGGAAATATCAAACCGACAAACACTTATGTATAAAGAAATAATTATTCTTGTGCAGTAATATTGACTAGTTCTAAAGAAATAGCGCACAAGGTGTGAAGTAAAAAAAATGCAATGTCCGAAACTATTCTATCAACAATCTGTTTTTCAATACAAAATATTAATCCAGCTTTAACACTGCCAGGAAAGCTTTTTGAGGCACTTCGACATTGCCCACCTGTTTCATTCTTTTCTTCCCGGCTTTTTGTTTCTCCAATAATTTACGTTTACGGGTAATATCGCCTCCATAACATTTTGCAGTAACGTCTTTACGCACTGCCTTAACTGTT
>CAZSIK010000445.1:574-2054 GCA_964606515.1 uncultured Prolixibacteraceae bacterium | reverse complement strand
TTTACGTGTTGAAAAAAGAAGAAGGTGGTCGCCACACTCCTTTCCACAACAGGTATCGTCCCCAGTTCTATATTCGTACACTTGATATTACCGGTGAAATCATCCTTCCTGAAGGTCGCGAAATGGTAATGCCAGGCGATAACGTATCAATTACTGTAGAATTGATCTATCCAGTTGCATTGAACATCGGTCTCCGTTTCGCTATCCGCGAAGGTGGTCGTACTGTAGGTGCAGGTCAGGTTACAGAAATTCTCGATTGATTTATATCATAAAATAATGAAGTTACAGTTCCGGGTTTCGGCTCGGGACTGTATTTCATTGAAGAATGAAGCCACTTTGGGGCTCTTGAATAAGTTCGATTCTTATCATTCTGCAAAACAAAAAATAAACTAATGAAAATTGGTGTATATGTAAAAGAGTCTTTTAACGAGTTGGTGCATAAGGTTACATGGCCCACCTTAAAAGAACTTCAAAGTAGTGCAATAGTTGTTATGGTAGCTTCCATCATAATAGCTTTGGTAATTTTCCTGATCGATCTCGTTTTCGAGAACCTGATGGAATTCATTTACAAACTATTTTATTAATATTTTTGGAGGTCCAAAATGAGCGATATTCAAAGAAAGTGGTATGTTCTTAGAACCATTGGTGGCAAAGAGAAAAAAGCCAAAGAATATATCGAAGGTGAAATTGCAAGTGCAGGTCTCCAGGAATATGTTACTCAAGTATTAATCCCGACTGAAAAAGTTTATCAAATTAGGAATGGGAAAAAAATCAGCAAGGAACGGAGTTTTTTCCCCGGATACTTGTTGGTTGAGGCTGCCCTGGTTGGCGAAGTGCCCCATATTCTTCGAAATGTGACCAACGTTATTGGCTTCTTGGGCGATACCAAAGGTGGTGAACCTGTGCCCATCCGCCAATCGGAGGTAAACAGAATTTTAGGGAAAGTGGACGAGCTTTCGTTAAACGATGAGGAAATCAGTGTTCCATTTGTAGTTGGGGAAACTATTAAAGTGATCGACGGACCATTCAACGGCTTTAACGGCATCATCGAAGAGGTGAATGAAGAAAAGAAAAAGCTGAAGGTTATGGTTAAGATTTTCGGTCGGAAAACACCTTTAGAGCTTGCATTCATGCAGGTAGAAAAGGAGTAAACAATTCTAATATTTTGTTATGGCTAAAGAAATTGCTGGACTTATTAAACTCCAAATCAAAGGTGGCGCAGCAAATCCGTCACCACCGGTTGGACCAGCGTTAGGTTCCAAAGGGGTAAACATAATGGAGTTTTGCAAGCAGTTCAATGCTCGGACACAAGACCAGCCTGGTAAAGTGCTTCCGGTAATCATTACTGTATTTGCCGATAAATCGTTCGAATTTGTCATTAAGCAACCCCCTGTGGCCATTCAAATCCTTGAAGCAGCAAAATTGAAAAGCGGTTCTGCACAACCCAATGTGAAAAAAGTAGGTTCGATCAATTGGGATC
>CAZSIK010000445.1:0-564 GCA_964606515.1 uncultured Prolixibacteraceae bacterium | reverse complement strand
CTGCATTAAGTATGGTTGCTGGTACTGCCCGCAGTATGGGGATTACTATCACAGGTGATTCTCCATTTAATTAACTTTTAATTTTTGATTAAAATGGCAAGAATTACTAAGAATAGAAAACTTGCTTTGGAAAAGCTTGAGAAGGGGAAATTTTACACCCTCGACGAAGCCGCAAAATTGGTTAAAGAAGTTACTACAACCAAGTTTGATGCATCAGTCGATATCGACGTTCGTCTGGGTGTAGACCCTCGTAAAGCCAACCAAATGGTTCGTGGTGTCGTGTCGCTTCCGAATGGTACCGGGAAGGAAGTCAAGGTTTTGGCCTTGGTTACTCCAGAAAAAGTTCAGGAAGCTACTGATGCAGGTGCCGACTTCGTGGGGCTCGATGAATATATCGAGAAAATTAAAGGCGGATGGACCGACGTAGACGTGATCATTACAATGCCCCCTATCATGGGCAAAATTGGTCCTCTTGGTCGTATCTTGGGTCCTCGTGGCTTAATGCCTAACCCCAAAAGCGGTACTGTAACCATGGAAATTGGTAAAGCAGTCAAGGAAATCAAG
>CAZSIK010000444.1:0-2078 GCA_964606515.1 uncultured Prolixibacteraceae bacterium | reverse complement strand
TCATAAACGATGCCATTGGGTTGATTGATCTTTTGAGAGGCATCCAACACTTCTATTCCAACAATATTGCCAGCAGCATCATAATCGAGGATGATTCCGGGTTTTTCTTCATCACTTTCCGAAACTTTTGCTTCGGAAAGTTTTATATACAATGCATCTGCTTCTTTATCATATTGAATTACCATACTTTTTAATTTTTGATGCTTTGTATGTTGTTACGATCAATGCCGGATCTGATAGTTCATTTACAAAGATACGGTAAAGATAACATTTAGTTCCCTCATAGATTAGTTTTGAGAAAACAAGAATTTCGTCGCCCTGATTGTTGACCTGATCAGGAGAGTCTATAATATTTACCGCCATATCGATTGAAATGCCTCTTCGTTTCATTTGATTGAGTGCATGTTTCGAGAATTGGGGTTCTGAAATTGTTCTCAAACTGGATTACTTGCTTAATTGTCTTATAAATTAATAATGCTTTGGTCATACTTAGCTTTGTGAGGCATTCCCCCAAGCAACTCAGTACTTCATTTCAGAGGGGCCTTTGCTGCACTCACGATGACGATGAAGAAGTGGGCATCCGCTTTCAGTTTTCAGTTAGTTTGTTCGTATTTTTCCAACTATAAACCGAAGTTTCGTTCCTGACACTTTCTCTGTTGCCGCCATAAATAAGATAGGTCTTTGCTTTTTCGTTCAGTTTTCTGTAAAAATCCAGCCCTTTAAAAAAGTCTGAAGAAACCGTAGCCGCCGATTTTATTTCAAGGCATTTTATCAATTCGTTCTGTTCAATCAGACAATCAATTTCATTTCCGGTGTTGTCGCGCCAAAAATAGAGTGGGGCTGTTTCAGCCCGGTTAAAATAATTCTTCACTAGATCTGCGATGAGCATGTTTTCAAACAGGGAACCTTTGGCCCAATGCGTGTCCAGGTCTTCCGGTCGTTTAATGCCCAACAGATTGCAGGCCAAACCCGTATCGTAAAAATAGAGTTTGGGTGTTTTAACCAATCGCTTCGAGAAGTTTTGATAATGGGGTTGCAAAAAGAAGGCAATAAAACTCGTCTCGAGAATTGAAAACCACGATTTTACAGTTTTTAAATCCACTCCCAGTTCATTTGCCAGGTTGCTGTAATTCAGCAACTGACCGATACGTCCCGCTGCCAAACGCATAAATTTCCGGAAAAGGTACAGGTCCGAAACATTTACAATTTGACGGATATCGCGTTCGGCATAGGTTTGAATATAGGAAGGATAAAACATCGAAGGCTCTATATCACGATCGTATATCCTGGGGTAAAAACCTTTAAACAAATATGCTTCATAAGGGTCGGAAAGCAAATTGGCCTGTTGAAGTTCCATAAAACTTAAAGGCAGTAAATGGCTTACAAACACCCTTCCTGCCAAACTTTGCGAAATTTTAGCCGATAACAGAAAATTCTGCGAGCCGGTAAGGATAAATTCACCCGTCTGGTTTCGGGTGTCGCTGATGGTTTGAATGTACGAAAACAATTCGGGAAATACCTGGATTTCATCGATGATAATGCCCGATTTAAAATTAGTGAGAAAGCTTCGGGGGTCGCTCCTTGCTTCCTCCAAGGTATCCGGACTTTCGAGATTTACATAGTCGTAATCTGGAAAACATATTTTGGCAAGGGTTGTTTTCCCCGATTGGCGTGGACCCGTTATTGAAATGACAGGCATTTTTCTTGCCATCTGCCGTATTTTTTCTATAAGGCCTCTTTGAATCATGGCGCGAAGACATGAATAATTCTTTACAAATCTGGAATCGTATTCCGGATTTGTAAAACCTGGCTTTGCTTTTTCATGCCTGGCTATTCGAGCCAACCCAGGGCGACGTTCGTTCCTCACTTGCCCTGGGGTGAAATGACTGAGCCCTTCAGGCTCCTAGTCATCTGCGCATTATGCTTAAAAATATTTTGAGTGAACTCTCAGGAGGACAGTGAGCTTGAAGGTTTATTTTTCTTTAACATACACTTTGCGACGATGATAAAATATTGGTCGGTTTTATTAAAATTTGACTGCAACACGACTAACGGTTTGAAGGATAAATTACAGATGG
>CAZSIK010000443.1:0-2096 GCA_964606515.1 uncultured Prolixibacteraceae bacterium | reverse complement strand
TAAAACATGCTGCCGTATTGATTGAAGAAAGGAAAAAGTCATTGGTCATTGGGAAAAAGGAAAACCGGAGACCGGAAACCGGAAACCGGAAACCGGAGATGTAGCGAAGCGGAATTCCGGGTAACGGAACCGGAAACCGGAAAAAGTCAATCTGTTATTGGGAATCAGGACGCAAGACAAGGAATAAATAATAAGGAACAAGAAATAAGAAATTACGGGGGCAGCAATTACAACCGAAGGCGAACGAAGGTGAAGTTTCCCATTATGGGAAATTGCCATCTGCTGCCGCGAACTTACGGCAAATCCCGTTAAGCTGTTGGCAAAGCCGTTAAAAAGTATAAAAGACGTATTTGCAATTTGGTATCGTCCCTCTCTTTAAGGAGAGAGGGAAGAGGGCGAGGCGGAAACCGGAAAAAGTCAATCCGTCATTGGGAATCAAGACGCAAGACAAGGAATAAGGAATAAAAAATTAGAAATAAGGAACAGTCCCGGGCACAGTATCACGCCTAAAGCGTGACCTACTTTTTAGCCCCGCGCTTCCCGACCCAGGACTTGTGAACCGAAGAACGGCGAAAGCCTATGTAAAATAAGGAGAATTCTGAAATGGGATCACACCATGCCTACGGCTTGGCAGGAATCCCAAACCTGAAGGCGCGGATTGCAACCGAAGACGAACGAAGATGAAGTTCCCCCGCCGTTCGCGGGGCAGGCTGCTTAACGGAATCACACTTTGGTAATTGGAAATCAACGGAGCTAAATACGCACCATCAGAATATTACTGGCCATAGTGCAATGTGGATTACAAATCCACTATTTGAAAGGCGCGGATTGCAAATCCGCACCAGCCGCTGCGAACATCCTTACCAGCTGGATGAAACCGCACCAGCCGCTGCGAACATCCTGACCAGCTGGGTTTGGGGTATTACCGCACCAAACAGGTAGCCCCACTGTTTACCTATTGGCATGTCGCCCAACTGGCCACCCTTCTCGGGCAGTACAAAGAGGTAAACCGCCTTGTTGTCGTAGTTGCCCTTGGCGGTGGCGTAAGCTTTGTAGCGGGCATTCAGCGCCTGCTGTTCGGTTTTGTACTCGCGGAAGAGGGCATCGCGCTCGCTATAGTCGATGCCAAGCGCAACAGTGATCTCGTCCTTCGATTCAGTGTCGCCAAGAAAATCGGTATCTTCGGTCAGGTTCCAGTTGATGCCGTAGCGAAATACTTTATAAATTAATCTACTTGCTTTGCAGTACTTTAGGAGATCGGTGTGTACTGAAAACACCTACAATAAAAATGGTGCTGTCCTGAACCTTGTACAACACCTTATAGTTGTCCCGCACAACTATTCTTCGATATTTTGGGTTGATATCATCGATTTGATATTGATTCGCATAGTAAATAGTTTTGGGACTTTTTAAAATATCGGCAATCACATTTTTTGCTCCCTGAACCGATTTGTTTTTCCAGTATTCATAAATGATTCTCAAATCGTGTCTTGCCTGAGAAGTCCAGACTATCCGATAAGGGTTCATTGCCATGTATCTATTTCTTTTTCAAGGTCTTCATGCAAAATGAAATCACCTGATTCTATTTGATTTTCAGCAATCAGCAACCGTTTGTCATATTCTTTTTTTGTAAGAGGTTTTCCATCGCTTGTATATCCAACCGTTAATTCTTCATCAAGAATAGTACTGATTTTATGCAACAACGATACTTTCGATACATTCATGATCTTTTGCATTACCGAAATCTTTTCTGTTTGTAAATCCATAAAACATTGCTTTAATCTATTGCAAATTTAGCTATTTTAAACCAAATCAGAACGGATGGCAAAATGTTATTAAAACAAATGCCCTTTCAATGTGGTACAATTTGTTGACTGTTATACCCCGCAACAAAATTATTGAAGATTCATTCCGGTGCGCTGCACCTCAGTGAGTATTGAGCGGGACAAGTGCTACAAAGATTTTGGGTGCGCTGCACCGTGCGCTCCAGGCAAAAGGAAAAGGGAAAACGGAAAAAGTCATTGGTCATTGGGAAAAAGGAAAACCGGAAACCGGAAACCGGAAACCGGAAACCGGAAAAAGTCAATCCGTCATTG
>CAZSIK010000442.1:0-2099 GCA_964606515.1 uncultured Prolixibacteraceae bacterium | reverse complement strand
GGTTTCAGCAGAAATTTAAGAAAAGAAATCACCAAAAACTCAAGATGGTATTTTCTTGACAATGGAATTAGAAATGCCATTATTGCCAATTTCAATCCTATTGAATCACGAAATGACATTGGCGCCCTATGGGAAAATTACATGATTAGTGAACGGTTGAAATTTCAGGAATATAGAAGACTTTCATCCAATAATTATTTTTGGAGAACTTATGAGCAACAAGAGATTGACTGGGTCGAAGAACGAGGAGGCTCTCTGTTTGGCTACGAATTTAAATGGAATGAATCAAAAGTAAAAATTCCTTCACAGTGGAAAGAAAATTATCCCAACTCATCATTTGAAGTGATCAATAAGGACAATTTTGAGAACTGGTTGAAATAATTACCGAACCATTTGGAAAATAGTATCAATAATTATTCAACACTACTCCCGAAAAACAGAGGATCATACCCATCGAGGAATTTTAGGTCGCTGGTTTTGGGCGAACGGTTCATCATCACCACGGTAACCATATTCTCATCGGGATAAATCCTCATGTCGCACGAATACCCGGGGGCATTGCCGGGGTGGGCATAGTAGGTTTTCCCGCCAATTTCTGTTTTCATCCAGGCCAGGCCAATATTGATTTTCTTCCCGTACAGCTTCCCCTGGTTTATTTTTCCAGAATTCAGCTTAACCGGGGTGAACAACTCGTTTTTAAGTTCTGAATCCAGCAAGCTCTTATCGTTGAAATACAAGTCGTATGCAAACTGGGCCAAAAAACCGCTTGAGGTAATGAGCCCACCATACGAGGGTACATCGAGATAAAAAGGATTTAACGAAACCCAATCGCCGGTTTTCTTCCCGATCAGTTGCTTACCGAACATTTTCTTATACCCCAAAATCATTAACGGATTAGAACCATTGTATGCCGTTGCATAAATTCCCGTTTCGGGAAGGGTAAAACCGGCATAAAATTCATTACCTGCCAATTTATCAAGTATGTTTTGTTGAACGTAATCCTCGTAGCTCAACCCGCTGACTTTTTCAATGATCATCCCCAACAAAACATAGCCCACGTTCGAGTAACTTGCTTTGGTACCGGGCTTCGATTTCAACTTGTTGTGCTTGTTGATAATTTGGTTTTGTGCTTCTTTGCTGTCGAAATGGCCATGTTCCCCGGCATAATGCACCCATTTGGGCAAGGGATTGGGCATACCCGCAGTATGGCTAAGCAACTGCCTAAGCGTAACTTCAGACTGATAAGGATAATGTTCGATGTATTTTGATGCCGGATCGTCTAACTTCAGTTTTCCACTTTCAACCAACTGCATAATGGCCAGCGATGTAAAAGTCTTGGTAATGGAATAGGCCCTGAAAACCGATTGCTGGTTCACTGGCTTTTGCTGATCAATATCGGCAAATCCGCCCTGATATTCAAATAGGGTTTGCCCATCTTTTATTACTACATATTGAAGTCCAGGTGTTTTTTTATGACGGATGTACTGGTCGAACCGCTCGCGTACTTCATTGTAATTTTGTGCCATAGCCGATAAGTATAACAAGGTGAAACCAAAAGCAAGTATTTCTTTCATCTTTTTTTCTTACAAAGAAAAGCCGGGAAAAACAGAATCCCGTAATCATTTGATAAGAAAAACAAAAACTACCGGTGCACGCTTTTCCTTCGGATACGGCTTAAGCTGATGGGCGTAATTCCCAGATAGGAAGCAATGTAGTAATGAGGAACCCGGTTTTCGAGCCCGGGGAACAGCAATCGGAATTCATCATAGCGTTCATCGGCAGGCCGGCAAAGCAAGTTGATTTCCTTATTGATCCTCGATTGAAGCTCAAGTTCAACGATTTTTAAGCCGAAGTTTGCCAAATCGGGATGTTTTTGCATCAGTTCCGAAAATTTTGCTGCATCAAATTCAACAAGCAAGGTATCCTCAATGGCCTGCAGATTAATGGTACTCAAGCCTTTCATGTTCCTGTAGAAGCAGGGGGTACCAAACTGTCCGTCGGTATAGAACGAAACCGTAACCTCGTCGTGTTTATAAGTATCGTGGTAAGCCCTAACTACCCCCCTTTCAACCAGGAATTCCTGATTGTACCTTGATCCT
>CAZSIK010000441.1:0-2128 GCA_964606515.1 uncultured Prolixibacteraceae bacterium | reverse complement strand
TCCAAAAATTAAAGATACCGCCCGGATTCTTTGGAATATTTATCTTGTTTTTACAGTAATACAGGTTTTTCTTCTGAAATTCGGAGGAATGGATTTTTTCGATGCCATTTGTCATTCTTTTGCAACCATGGCCACCGGGGGCTATTCAACCAAACAAGCCAGCATTGCCTATTGGGATTCCCCGTTCATCCAATACGTGATCACCGCGTTCATGCTTTTGGCAGGAACCAATTTTTCGCTCACTTATTTTGCCATGACTGGAAAACCCAAAAAAATGTTCGGAAACGAAGAGTTCAAATATTACATGATCATCAACGGGGTTTTTATTGTAATAATTACAGCAGGTTTATTGCTCACCACCTCTACTGGTTTTGAACCTGCTTTCAGGAATGCGGCTTTTCAGGTGGTATCCATTATTACTACTACCGGCTTCGCTACCGACGACTACCTTCTTTGGCATCCCTTCCTGATGATCTTGTTGTTCGTGGCTTTTTTTATCGGGGGCTCTACAGGGTCAACCGGTGGGGGCATTAAAGTGATGCGCATTGTAATTTTGTTTAAAAACAGCTATTTCGAATTGCGCAGGTTGATTCACCCCAATGCCGTAATTCCGGTAAGGTTTAATCAGCGTTCAATTAGCGATCAAATAATCAGTAATGTATTGGCATTCTTCTTCTTCTATATCATTACCTTCTTCTTGAGCTCGCTATTTTTTATGTTGTTTGTCGACGATTTCATGACGGCCATCGGTGCCGTGGCATCTTCGTTAGGGAATATCGGTCCCGGCCTGGGTTCGGTGGGCCCTTCAGCTACTTATGCCCATATTGCCCCGGCTGGTAAATGGTTTCTGTCGTTTCTGATGATGCTGGGCCGGCTCGAAATTTTTACAGTTCTAGTGTTATTGTCGCCCACCTTTTGGAAAAGGTAAGGCATAGCATTATCTTTGGCTCTCTCAATTTTTACAGATGCTGATCAAAATTTACAACGAAAACCCCGATACCCGTCGCATTCTTCAAATTGTCGACGTGCTGCGGAATGGTGGGGTCATCATCTATCCAACCGATACCGTTTACAGTTTTGGTTGCGATATTCTAAACCAAAAAGCCGTTGAACGGGTAGCCCGTATCAAGGGCATCAAGGTTGAAAAAGCACAGTTCTCGTTTATCTGTCACGATTTAAGCCACCTGGCCGATTTTACCCGGCCGCTTCCCAACCCCGTTTTTAAGTTGATGAAGAGAAACATGCCCGGCCCCTTTACCTTTATTCTTGAAGCCGGAAACCAGGTGCCCCGCTATTTCAAAGGGAAGAAAAAAACCGTAGGAATCAGGGTGCCCGACAATAACATCATTCGCGAAATTGTGAGGGAACTTGGGAACCCGATATTTTCAACTTCGGTTCACGATAAGGATGAAGTATTGGCCTATACCACCGATCCTGAACTGATTCACGACCAGTTTCAGGAAGAAGTCGATCTGGTCATCGATGGAGGTTTTGGCGGGATCGAAGTTTCAACCATCGTGGATTGTACCGGCGACGAGATAGAAATTGTACGACAGGGCAAGGGTGAATTAATTCTTTAGCAAGGCTTGTTTTTTAGTGCAAAATGTTATTTTTGCAACCTGAATATTTTCGGGGTGTAGCGCAGTTGGTAGCGTGCTACGTTCGGGACGTAGAGGTCGCCCGTTCGAGTCGGGTCACCCCGACTTTGGTGCATTGATTAACAGTTTGTTGTAAATTTTTTGAACTGATTTTGTACCTAAATGAATTTTTGAAAGAAAAGGTTGTCGATTGGCAACCTTTTCTTATTTTACGAAATTTATAAAATATCCTGAAAATATTTTTGACTCAGTAAATAAATCGAAATGTAAAATATTTGTTTCAGATGGAAGTAAAAAAAGAGTATGAATTAGTAGATCAGTAGAAAGACTTTGAAAAAGTTGAGAATAAATAAAACCCAGTTGTTAATCGACTAGAATGCCGATAAGCTTTAAATCACCAGAGCACCTCACCCTACCGTGTATTATTAGAGAAATAATTACTAATTTGCTGGGCAAAACCAAAAACGAAATGAAATGGATGGCCCAAATACAAAGTATATATATACGCAATTTGCGGGTATCTACTCGTT
>CAZSIK010000440.1:0-2131 GCA_964606515.1 uncultured Prolixibacteraceae bacterium | reverse complement strand
TTTTCCCTCCATATTGCCCAGCATGACCGATTTATTGGGTTGAATGGTTGTGGTCAGGAAAATTGATTCAAACTTATGACTTTCGTTGTGAAGCATTTTAGGCTGCGTAGCTTTCCCGGTATCAATCAGCCCTAATTCGACCATCAACTGGCAACCGTTACAAACCCCAAGGCTCAAAGTATTTTCCCGCTTATAAAAGTTATCAAGGGCAAGCTGTGCTTTTTCGTTGTACTTGAAGGCACCGGCCCATCCTTTTGCCGAGCCCAAAACATCGGAGTTTGAAAAACCGCCAACGAATACAATCATGTTTATATCCATCAGATCTTCACGTCCGCTGATCAGATCGGTCATGTGGACATCTTTCACATCCATGCCGGCCAGGTACATCGCGTAAGCCATTTCGCGGTCGCCGTTAACCCCTTTCTCGCGAATAATGGCCGCTTTGATACCGGTTGGTTTCCTCCTTTTCAGGTCGATACCCAACGAAGCTGTTTTGCCATCGAACAGACCAAAATCAAAATTCAGCTCGTTTATCTTGTAGTTCCTGAATCGTTCCAAAGCCAGCCTTTCTCCACTCTGTTTGCGGTCGAGCAGGTAAGAAGTTTTAAACCACAGATCGCGAAGTGAGGCAACATCGAATTGATAACTTTCATTCCCGTTTTTCAGGGTTACTTTTCCTGATTGATTGGGCAGACCGATTTTTACGAAATCGATGTCATTGATGGCCAGAAAATCTTCTGCACTTTCATCGGCCTGAAAAATGATCCCGGGATTTTCAGCAAAAAGCAGTTTAATTGTATCGGGTTCATCCAATTTGGTCAGATCGAGATTCAGTCCGCTTTGATTGTCTGAAAAACAGAGTTCAAGCAGCGATGTGATCAGACCACCGCCGCCAATATCGTGGCCACTGGCAATTTTGCCCTCTTCGATCAGTTGCTGAATGACATTGAAAGCGTTCACAAAATATTCTGCATCAGTAACAGTTGGCGTTTCTTTGCCCAGCTTGTTCACGATTTGTGCAAAAGCACTACCACCCAACGCTTTTGGCACTTTTGAAAAGTCGATGTAATAGAGTGGTTTGCCCTGAACCAATACCGGTTCTACAATTTTCCGGATATCCGAAACTTCGCCGGAGGCTGAAATAATAACCGTTCCAGGGGAAAAAACCACATCGTCCTTGTATTTTTGGGTCATCGAACAGCTGTCTTTGCCCGTTGGAATGTTGATTCCCAAAGCGCAGGCAAAATCGCTGGCGGCCTGAACTCCTTCGTAAATACGGGCATCTTCGCCCTGGTTTTTACAGGGCCACATCCAGTTGGCGCTAAGACTTATACTGCGTATCTTGTTGGGCATAGGTGCCCAAATGATATTGGTCAGGGCTTCGGCAATTGAAATGATGGAGCCATTGGCCGCATGGATCAGTCCCACTGCCGGGGCATGACCAATTGCAGAGGCTAAGCCGCTTTTTCCTTGATAATCAAGGGTAATTACGCCCAGGTTATTGAGTGGAAGCTGCAATTTGCCAGCACACTGTTGTTTGGCAATGCGTCCGGTTACCGAACGGTCGACCTTGTTGGTGAGCCAATCTTTGCAGGCTACATTTTCGAGCTGAAGCACCTGTTCGAGATACTCTTCAAGTTTGGCAAGTTCGTATTCAACAGGGGCATAAACTGTATTTGGCTTACTGTCCTGCAGGATGGTTTTGGGCGGGTTCCCGAACATGTGCTCCAGTTTCCAATTGATCGGTTTTTCGCCGGTTTCAACTCTTTCGAAAACAAATTTCTTGTCGTTGGTGGTCTCTCCGATGACATACATGGGAGCCCGTTCGCGTTCGGCAATTTTTTTCAGGGTATCAACATGTTGCTCTTTAATTACAAGACCCATGCGTTCCTGCGATTCGTTGCCCACAATTTCTTTCAGCGAAAGGGTAGGGTCTCCTACAGGCAGATTATCGATGTGAATGACCCCGCCCGTATCTTCAACCAATTCCGACAAACAATTTAAATGACCGCCGGCGCCATGGTCGTGGATCGAAACGATTGGGTTATCATCGCTTTCGGCCAAGGCACGGATGGCGTTGAATACCCTTTTTTGCATCTCCGGATTTGCACGCTGAACAGCATTCAGCTCT
>CAZSIK010000439.1:0-2139 GCA_964606515.1 uncultured Prolixibacteraceae bacterium | reverse complement strand
CAGGGGCATTTGCAAAGCCGCCCTGCGCGACTTTGAAGGAGCCATTGCCGACTACACCAAAGCAGCTGAACTCAAACCCAAAAATTTCAATGCTTACCTTAACCGGAGCATTGCTTTTCAAATTCAACAGGAATGGGATAAAGCCCTAGCCGATTGTAACCAATTGATCAGGATACGCCCAAATTCTCCAATGGGTTATCTAAGCAGGGGGCTGATTAAAATTGAAAAAGAAGATTTTGCCGGGGCCATTCGCGATTTCGACATGGCTCTTACTGTCGATCCCAGAAATGCCTTTGCCTACCAGAATCGCGGCATGGTTAAACAACAACTCGAAAGTTACGAATCGGCCATTATGGACTACGATATGGCCCTGAAAATCGATCCCAATATGGCCAGCGCTTATTTCAACCGGGGAATGGCCAAGGAACTATTGGGACGAAATGGGTATCAACAAGATTACGACATGGCTTCCTTGCTTGATCCGCGTTTTGAAAAACGTCCATGGCAAACCACTCAGGAACGCGAAGAAGCCATGAAGCAGCAAATGCTTGCCTGGCAACAACAAATGCAACAGCAAAAGAACCAAGGGAAAAAACAAGTTCAGGATACAAGTCGGATTGCAGATTCGCTAGTTCCTGTAAAAGAGGAAAATAAAAATGCCGAACTCGACCTTAACGAATTATGGAAGCGGAGAATGAAAGCAAACCTGGTGGCGGCCGAAAGCCGCGACATTCCCAGCGATGAAATATCTAAAGAAAAACTGGCCCAAAATCGTGAAATCCATATCGAATTGTTGCCCTTCTTTTCGATAGGAATCCTCAATAAAATTTCAGCGGATAAGCAGAAAGTGGGTTATTTTAGCATGGTGGTCGAAAACCTGAACGCGGCCAACAATTACGATCCCTTTTTAACCATGACCGCTCAAAATTATTTTGATCAAACTGAGACCGAAACTTATGGCAATCTTGTCCTTCAGTTTAATGAACGGATCAGGCAGAACAACAAAGTCACCGCAAACTATTTGTACCGGGGCTTATTCAAACTAAACCTGAACCAATTTCAGGAAGCCATAAACGATTTCGATGCAGCCATTTCGCTCGACGAGAGAAACCTGATGGCTTATTTTCTAAGGGCTAATGCCCGCTACCAGATGATCGAGGCCATCGAGATGTTGCGAAAAGTGAATCGCGAAGCATCGCTTTCAAACACTTTACCTAAAACATTCGATAAACCAACACAAGGCAATCAAACCCGCCTTGAAGCTTTCGACGAGATCATGACCGATTACTCGGTTGTCCTTTACATGAATCCCCATTTTTTCTTTGCCTATTACAACCGGGGTAACATCTATTGCAAGGATGAAAAATTCGGACTGGCCATCGATGAATATTCCAAGGCCATCCAGATTGAGCCCGATTTTGCCGAAGCATACTACAACAGGGGCTTGGTGAAAGTGTTGCTCAACGATATAGAGGGGGGGGCACGCGACCTGAGCCGTGCCGGTGAACTTGGAATTGAACAAGCCTACGTGGTAATCAAGCGCTACTGTAACTAAGCTAATTTTTGGGCATTCCTGTCACTTTCAAACCCAATTCTTACATATTCAAATTCAAGTATTCGGAAATCAGACCATTGTTTACCTTTACAAGGTCTTGAATGTGAATTGCCATGCAAAATTTCAATTGCTATATTCTGAAGGGTTTAGAACAAACAAAATTCATGGTACCACAGTAGTGATGCAGAAAAATGAGTTCCTTAAATAAATTATTGGTTATTGTTTTGGTACTGTTATTTCTATCATGCAACAATAAAAATAACGAACATCTGAGCATGATGCCCCTGCTCGAGGTTGTTATGCCTCAATCGCTTAACAATCAAATCGCTGTAGAGGAATGGGTCAGGGAAACAGAACAAACAATGAATGGTTTAAGCGAAACGATTCATCAGATTTTGAAGGATAACCATAAGATAATCAATAAAGAAAAAGATAAAATGACCATGAAGGAAAAAATTCAATACATGGCCCTGACTGGTCAATTAACCTTGAGTTTTACCGAATTTCATCAATTTTTTGATGCACAAATTATAAAGAAAGATTCTTTTTTAACTGAATTATCTGATGATCAGGTAAGTGATTTA
>CAZSIK010000438.1:0-2163 GCA_964606515.1 uncultured Prolixibacteraceae bacterium | reverse complement strand
CAGATCAGTATAAATTATTCCAACCAATTGCAATTTTAAAATCAAGCGGAAATACCAGGAGAAACTATATTTCTTATATTCAGTGTGTCCTGCGTCTCCGGTCTCCGGTCTCCGGTCTTCGGTCTCCCTTTCCCTTCTCCCGCAGATCGCGCCGATTTCTGCAGAAATTCCGGATGAACTTAAATTATCCAGACAACTGAAATTTATAAATTTGAATGCAAAATAGAATGCAAAAAAAATAAACCCTCGCAACTCATTGTTTACAAGGGTTTAGCAATTATTGAAAGTGATCCCAGCGGGACTCGAACCCACATCGTCAGAACCGGAATCTGAAATTCTATCCATTGAACTATGGGACCAGGCTGCCTTTCGACGGGCACAAAAATAACAAACTTTTGCAAAACAAAAAGGCAAATCTGGGGCGCTTACACTATTTTTGCCCCATGCACCTGCACGAAGCCATCAGCACGTTTAACCTCCTGGGCCAACACCATCAGCCCTTATGGTTCCTTGTGAGTTACGACCTGAGCCAAATCCTGGTCTTTCCCGAAAACCAGGCTTACGAAAACGGGGTGTACTTTAACTTCCCAAGTATTAAAAACTATCCTGACAATGAACAAATTGGAAACAACCTTCCCCCTCTTTGCCTTCACAAAGAGCCTGTAGGTTTTCCTGAATACCTCGAAGCCTTTAACAAGGTAAAATTCAACTTACAAAAAGGAAATTCTTACCTGGTCAACCTCACCTTTGCTTCTCAGGTGACTACCAACTGGACCTTCCCACAAATTTTTCACCAGTCGAATGCCAAATATAAAATCCTGTTTAAAGACGAGTTCGTGGTTTTTTCACCCGAATCGTTCATCCGGATCAACGATGGCCTTATTTCAACCTACCCAATGAAAGGCACCATCGATGCTAGTATTGAAAATTCAGCGCAAGTGCTTATCGAAAATGAAAAGGAATTAGCTGAACATGCCACCATTGTCGATCTGCTAAGAAACGATTTAAGCCGCTTTGCCCGTCAGGTTAAAGTTGAAAAGTTCAGGTACATCGAACAAATAACATCAAACCAAAAAACCCTCCTGCAGGTAAGCTCTGAAATCACCGGGCAGTTGCCTTCCAATTACCATCAACAACTTGGAAATATTGTATTTGGCATGTTACCGGCAGGTTCAGTTACGGGTGCACCAAAACCCAAAACATTGGAAATCATAACCGAAGCAGAACACTACCCACGGGGCTTTTATACCGGAATTGCCGGATACTTCGATGGGCACAACCTCGATTCATGCGTGATGATCCGTTTCATCGAGAACATTAATGGAAAATTGTGGTACAAAAGCGGAGGGGGCATCACCTTTATGAGCAAGGCCGAAGATGAATATCAGGAACTAATCGATAAAATTTATGTACCGGTTAATTGAAAGCATAAAAGTAGAAGCAGGAAGCGTGCAACGAATTCAATTTCACAGCCAACGGTTTAACCAGGCAAAAAAAGCATTGTTCGCCGACAACGAATTTACCGACCTCGGGAGGGTAATCCAGATCCCCGAGAACATGAGCCCGGGAGTGTTCAAACTGAGGATATTGTTCGATGGCAAAAATTTTGAACAAGAGCTGATCCCGTATACGCCAAAAAATGTAAGCACCCTGAAACTGATTTACGACGACCAGGCGGCTTATCCCTACAAAACTGAAAACCGTCAAGCCCTCGACGAAGCTTATGCCCTGAGAGGCGAAGCCGACGATATAATACTAGTGAAGGATAGCCTGCTGACCGATTCCTTTTCGGCCAACCTCTTGCTCTTCGACGGCACAAGATGGTTCACCCCATCGACCCCTCTTCTTAAAGGAACTCAAAGGGCCTGGCTGCTTCAAAACGGCATGATTGAAGAAGCCAGGATTTCGGTCGATGATCTGAACCATTTTTCAAGCTTGAAGTTAATCAATGCCATGATCGGCTTTGAAGAAGCCAGGACACTCCCTCTTACCGAATCTATAATCTATTAATTTTCAAATCCTTCAATGCATGATTATTTGCCGGTGTAAAGAAGTTTCCTTAAAGGAAATCAAATTGTTCCTGAAGAAAAACCCCTCGGCTGGTTTTCCTGAAGTAAAGCTGGTCACCGGAGCATCAACAGGATGTGGCCGTTGTACTCCCGT
>CAZSIK010000437.1:0-2167 GCA_964606515.1 uncultured Prolixibacteraceae bacterium | reverse complement strand
GCCGCATGCTGTCGATCCTATTGTATGGCAAAACCATACAGTATTGAAAACCTCGGCCGGGAAGCTGTTGCTGTACGATGTGCCCTACCAAAACCTTTACTACAAGCTACGCAGCTCGTTTAACGAGAACAACATCTTCCTAATCAGCGACAATACCGACTTTTTACCGGTGGTACTGGGAGGGCAACCTCGAAGAATTGAAGAAATCATCGCGCAATCGGGTGTGCGCAACAACAAAGGACAGATGATCCCGGTACGCGAGCTGGTAGACCGCGAAACCGGTTTTGGATTGAAAACCATTGTGGCCGGAAAAGAAGGGGAGTACTACCCGGTGCCGTTCAGTGTCAAAACACACGAAGCTGAACCTTTGATGCAGAAGGTTAAGAGTGCGTTGAACAATCAATCAGGGTTCGAAGCTTCGTTCGCGGGCAGTATTTTCTCGAACCGTGAGATGGTTGGAAAGTTGGCGCTGATCTTGCTCATCTCGCTGGCTTTGCTCTATTTTATCCTGGCCTCGCAGTTCGAGTCGCTCACCTTGCCTTTCCTGGTGCTGCTCGAGGTGCCGGTCGACCTGTTCGGGGCATTCCTGTTTCTGAAGCTGTTTGGCGGCACCATCAACCTGATGTCGATGATCGGGATGATTGTTATGAGCGGGATTGTGATCAACGATTCAATCCTGAAGGTCGATACCATCAACCGCTTGCGTGCCGAAGGCCTCTCGCTGATGAGGGCCTTGTCGGTTGCAGGAAGGCGCAGGCTGAAACCAATATTGATGACCAGTCTGACCACGATCCTGGCGCTACTGCCCATTCTGTTCACGAGTGGTTTTGGTTCCGACCTGCAACGGCCACTTGCCCTGGCCATCATTGGTGGCATGACCGTAGGCACGGTTATTAGCTTGTTCTTTATTCCACTAGGATACTATTATTTGAAAAGATTTAGAATTTCAGGTTTCAGATTTAAAATTTCAAATTAATAAGGACGCAATCTGCAATCTGAAATCTGAAATCTGAAATTTGTAATCTGAAATCTGCAATCTGAAATCTGCAATCTGAAACCTGAAACCTGAAATAACAAATGAACCGAATCAAATCCATAATCACCGTTCTGATTTTGTGCTTCAATCAAGTAAACGCACAGAACGGACTTTCATTGAACGAGGTGTTGCAAACGGCGCAAAAGCAGTCGCTCGATGCGTTCAGGACGCAGAACATGTACCTGGCCAGCTATTGGGAATATCAGTCGTATAAATCGCGTCAGTTGCCGCACCTCGACTGGTACATCAACCCGGTGAATTACAACCGGCGTATGGTGGCGCGTTACGATTACGAGAACAACATCGAGGTGTACCGGCAGCAGCAAACGCTTAGCTCGTACACGGGCCTGTCGCTTTCTCAAAACATTGCGGCAACCGGTGGTAAACTGTTTGTCGAGTCGGATATCTACCGCTTGCAAAACTTTGGCGCCGAAAATGTCAATTCATGGAGTTCGACCCCGTTTCGTATTGGCTTCGAGCAACCCATCATGGGTTACAACCGCTTCAAATGGGAAAAAAAGATTTCTCCCTTGAATTACGAAAGGGCAAAGCAGCAGTACATCCAAAACCAGCAGCAAACCAACAAAAAGGCTGTGTTGCTGTATTTTAACCTGATCCTTGCCAAAGCCCGTTGCGACATGGCCGCGCATCATGTGGCCACGGCCGATACGCTTTATTCCATGGGAAAGAAGCGCTTCGAAATTGCCTCTATTCAGATGGAAGAATTGCTTGATCTGGAGCTGAGCAAGTACAATTCGGCCATAAGTTTAGCCCAGGCCGAGAAAGACTTGGAGAAAGCGCGTTTCAACCTGAATTCCTTTCTTGGTTTCGACAAGCAAACAGTAATTGAACCGGCGCTGCCCCATATGATCGAAGGCCTGCAAATTGATGCCCAATGGGCGGTGGAGCTTGCCCAAAAGCTGAACCCGGGTATGATAGGCTACCGGCAAAAACAGCTCGAAGCAGAACGGCAGCTCGAACAAACCGAAAAAAACAGCCGCTTTTCGGCCAACCTGAGCGCCAGTTATGGGTTAAACCAAAGTGCAGGCACCTTCGATAAAGTATACCGCAACCCGCTCGACCAGCAGATGGTGGGATTGAGCGTGTCGGTGCCCCTTCTCGATTGGGGCG
>CAZSIK010000436.1:0-2191 GCA_964606515.1 uncultured Prolixibacteraceae bacterium | reverse complement strand
GCAACGATGGACGGCTTGCCAAACTGGAAGGATTTTACATGCCGGGCCGCGACTTTAGCCGTACACTCGATGCTTCAGGAATATTTTTATTTTGGGCTTCCATTCTTGGGGTTTCCGTTCATGCCCTTATGAGAATTTTAGCTTTCAGGAAAAGAAAAAACAAGCAAGTTAAATAGGCATAAGTAAGCGATTATCATGGGAAAAGTATACATATACAAAGGTTTTGAGCGGTTTTGGCACTGGAGCCAGGCTGCGTTGATTATCTTTCTGGCCGTTACCGGCTTCGAAGTGCATGGCTCGTTCACCATCTTTGGCTTTGAACATGCTGCACGTTTTCACCGTGTGGCTTCTTATGGATTGATTGCCCTGATTGTGTTTGCCATATTCTGGCATTTTGTTACCGGCGAATGGAGACAATACCTCCCTACAACCAACAAACTGAAAGAGCAGATTTTGTATTATGCCTTTGGTATGTTTAAAGGCGAAAATCATCCTACACGAAAAACAGAACTCTCGAAGCTGAATCCCCTTCAACGGTTGGTTTATCTTGGCTTTAAGCTGGTCTTGATCCCGGTTACCGTTGTTTCGGGTATCCTGTACATGATGCACAAAACAATCGACCAAAACAATATTGTGGTCATCGAGGACATTAAGCTGGGGCCTATCGCCTATTGGCATACCGCCGGAGGATTCCTGTTAATGGTATTCCTTGTCGTTCATGTTTATATGACAACAACCGGCAAAAAACCTACCTCAAACATCCATGCCATGCTCACGGGTTATGAAGAACTTGAAGAGGAGGGTGAAGAAGAGCAGGCAGGCAAACAGAATGAAGAAAATTTTAAAAACAACTAGGATATGCAAGCAAAACCTTATATGAACCCATACCTAGCCGGCGTATTGTTGGGCCTGGTGTTGCTGGCTACTATTTACATCACGGGCCGTGGGCTTGGAGCCAGTGGGGCTTTCAAGAGTATTGTTACAGCTTCGGTACAAAAGGTTGCACCTGAACAGGCTGCCAGCAATGAGTTTTATACCGATTTTGCTGCGTCCAATCCACGTGGTGTGATGAACAACTGGCTGGTTTACGAGGTACTGGGCGTGTTGATCGGTGCTTTTCTTTCAGGCATTCTCTCGAATCGCGTTGCCATTAGGTTTGATAAAGGTCCGAGGGCAAGCAATGCTGCCCGTATTATCGGGGCATTGGCCGGAGGTGCATTTTTTGGCTATGGTGCCCAGATGGGAAGAGGATGTACCAGCGGATCAGCCCTCAGTGGCATGGCCGTGATGTCGTTGGGGGGTATCCTTACCATGATGGCCATCTTCGGGATGGCTTATGCTTTGGCTTATTTCTTTCGTAAACTATGGTTAAAATAAACAACTATGGCTCCACTGGTTCCTTATATTATATCAGAGGAATTTAACCTGGTGATTGCCTTACTGGTAGGTATTGGCTTTGGTTTTGTCCTCGAACAGGCTGGTTTTTCTTCCACAAAAAAATTGGTAGGCCTGTTTTATGGTTACGATTTCACCGTGTTGAGGGTCTTCTTTACCGCAGGGATCACTGCCATGACAGGAGTACTCTTGTTGGGGCATTATGGTTTGCTCGACCTCTCGTTGATTTATGTGAATCCTACCTTCCTCCGCTCGGCTCTGGTGGGAGGGGCCATCATGGGTGCAGGGTTCATACTTGGCGGCTTTTGCCCAGGTACCAGCGTATGTGCTGCTGCCATTGGCAAAGTCGATGCCATGATCTTCCTTGTTGGCTCGGTTTTGGGGGTATGGGCCTTCGCATTAAGCTATCCCTACATCAAGGATTTTTATCTGGCCGACAACATGGGTCCGGTTCTGATCAGTGAGCAATTAAGCTTATCTTCACCACTTTTTGGTTTCCTTTTAGTGGTGATGGCCCTGGCCGCTTTTTATTTTACATGGCTAATCGAATCGAAGGTAAACCAACGCAAAGCCTCCCTTCCCAGACCTTTGATGATTCGGTACGGGCTTGGCATCGCCCTGCTTCTTGGTATTTTAGGGGTAGTTTCGTTCCTGCCCGATAAAAACCAGATTATCGAGAATAGGATTGCCGAAGCCAAACGACAACAAAAGTGCGTATTTAAGGAAATTGAGGCCGATAAGCTGGCCTATGAAATAGTGAACCACTATTACCAGATCAATGTAATAGACGTTCGAA
>CAZSIK010000435.1:0-2207 GCA_964606515.1 uncultured Prolixibacteraceae bacterium | reverse complement strand
AGGGCCTTCCACGGCTTGCGGCTCGGGCACCGAGGCGATGATGGCATCGATGGGTTCACCCGAAAAATCGAGTATCCGTTTCATGATGAATTCCGAGTTGTCGGGGCTCCAGTTTTCGACAAAGGACTGGTAGGCAATGTTGATTTGCCCGTTTTTAATGAAAGGATCCAATACTTTCATTTGTCCATCTTTAATCCAGTGAGCGATTTTCATGTTGCTGTCGCCCCAAAGCAGCACGTAATTGCCGTGAGGTTTTTTTGAAATGGCGTAGTTGGCCATTTGTTCGCCAATTTTTTCGTTGTCGAACGAAGCAAACAGGTCGAGTTCGCAATTTTCGATAATGATGTCGTACGAAATAATTTTCACCCCGTTATCGTGGCACAAGCGGGCAATCGAAGCCGCAGTTTTTGAATTGACCGGTACCAGAACCAGCACGTCGATGTTCTCTTTATCAATCAAGTTCTTAACCAGGTGGTATTGGTTTCGGTCGTCTTGATTGGCATCTTCGAAAAAAACAGTGCCACCCAGTTCAGTGAATTTGGCCGTGAAGGCATCGCGTTCGATCAACCAGCGTTCATCTTGTACTGTATGGACAACAAAACCGGCTTTTAACGAATTTCCCTGGCTGCAACTGGTAAACAAGACACACGAGATCGCCAACATGACCAATACTTGACTTCGTTTCATGTTCAATTATTTGAGTTTTTAAATTGATGGATCTAAAGTAGCTTAAAATAAAAATGAACTAAACCGAATAACTGAAAAAAAAACAAAACCGTCAATTTTTCATTCAGAATAAAACAATCAGTCTATTTTTCAATACCCATATTATAGTCCCAATTTTTTCCTTATAGCTTTCGGTATCCCCTCCTTGTGCACCATGATGTCGATGGTGCGTAGGGCTACATAAGGTTTTGATGCGTAGAAATAGCCATTGTAGTTGTTATATTCTCCCCACGAATTTTTCACTTTATAATATTCTGTCCCGTTTTGATCTTTGGCCAATCCGATGATGTGCATCCCATGATCGTCGGTCGAGGTGTAGTTGTCAAAGTCGATTTGCCGCATGATTTGGTTGATTTCTTTTTCTTTGCCTGGTTTATCAAATTTGTACAGTTCCTGGTCTTTTTCATCTTGGTCGAGTTTTTCCCAACGGGCGATTTCGGCCCCGCTCATTTCCGTGAGATCGACATCGGGGATTACCGCGATGCCTTTATTTTTTGTCGCGAAGCCTTTATCACTTACATCGGCACCCCAGGCAACTGAATACCCGTTTTTTAACGCGTAGTCGATGATCTCGGTCAACTCGTTAAGCGGAACGTTATAAATGTCTTCCCAGAGCCAGTTGTCGGGAATCTCGATGGCAAAGGTTTCGTAAAAGGGATGGTGCATAAAGGAACCGATTTCGACATAATCGTTTGGGTCGATTTTCAGGTATTCTTTGGCAAAACTTTTAGGAGTGTACACTTTTCCTTCATACTCAAAATTCTCGGGGGTTTCGCCCAAATAAGCATTTAAAATTCCTTTATAAGCCTGTTTCCAAACCGGGCTGAGTTTCTTATTTTTATTTTTGATCACGGTTTCTGCGAAGCTTTTCAGTGCATCGTCCATTTCACCATGAACGGGTAGTGGATCTCCCTGGGCAGTTCCGCTGTAAGCCGATTCAGGCACCATCCCAAAATTCGACAATACCCAAAGTGCATCGTGGAAAGCGCCTCCGGGGCTAAAGTTGGTATGTCCTTGCAAGCGTACATATCGCTCGGCCTTACCAGAATAGGTGTGCCAAACCACGAACATTTCCGACAGGTCGAGGGCGGGTTTGCCTGTCCTGATCAATTCTGATTCGAGAAACGACAAAGAAGAAAACGACCAGCAGGTGCCCGAACGGTGCTGATCTTTAACCGGGGTAGCCGGAATGTTCACGATATCTGTAAACCGATAGCCTTCGGCTTCTTTTTTCACACTGTCCGATTGAGCATAGGTGTGATGTGAAATTGTAACGCTGAAGATCAATAAACTGAATAAAAAAATTCTTTTCATATTCTATGGTTTTCTATAACTCTTCCAATTTCTTTTCATATTTCTTAAGGGCCCATTTTACAAGGATGTAGGTCAGTATAATTGTTCCTGGCCACAACAAGAGCCAAAGTATTCCGCTAATAATCATATTGCTATATCTTTTGAAAGGTTAATAAACATGGTTTTCG
>CAZSIK010000434.1:0-2219 GCA_964606515.1 uncultured Prolixibacteraceae bacterium | reverse complement strand
TGGCTTTCATTTAAAAGTCCATTCCACGCCAACATGACCATTGTGCTGGGAACCACTGCCATTTTCCTTGTGGGATTCCTTCTTTCAAAGAAAAAAGTCAATAGTCATTAGAAAAAGTTAATGTCATTAGCAATTTTATAAAGCGATGAAGGAGTATAAAATTAACGGAACGATCCTCCAATATGCACTATTCGATTCCCCTCCCTGGAGGGGTTAGGGGTGGGTTCTTTTAGAAAAAAGTCATTAGTTATTAGAAAATAGTCATTCCCCTTTTCCAATGACCAATGACCAAAAACAATTTAGCATGAAGAAATTTTTGTATTCAATATTGGTACTCGCCTTTGCAGTAACGAGTGTCTTCGCTGAAAATCCGCTTGCTTTCCCGGGCGCTGAAGGGTATGGCTCTGTTTCAATTGGTGGACGCGGGGGCAAAATCATAGAAGTAACCAACCTGAACGACAATGGCCCCGGTAGTTTTCGCACCGCAGTTGAAGACAGTTTGCCCCGTATTGTGGTTTTCAAAGTTTCGGGCACCATCGAGCTGAAAAGTGAACTGCGGATTACCCAATCATTTCTTACCATAGCCGGACAATCGGCTCCGGGCGATGGCATTTGTCTGAAAAATTACCCTTTGATCATCGATGGCACTGAACATATAACCATTCGTGGAATCCGCATTCGGCCTGGTATTGAATCGGGCTTGATTGGCAGTGAAATCGATGGTTTGCAGATCAGGAATAGCCAGTATGTAATTGTTGACCATTGTACTGTTAGCTGGTCGGTGGACGAGATGTTGAATACTTGGCATGGCAGCAAGGATATCACCATCCAGTGGTGTATTTTTGCCGAACCATTGAACCGTTCCATTCATGAGAAAGGAGCACATGGATTTGGAGCAACTATTGGCGGGATCAGGGCAAGCTACCATCACAATCTTTTTGCCAATAGTACAGGTCGTAACCCAAGTATCGGCGGAAACCGTGTGGAGAAAACGGAATTGATGGACTACCGTAACAACGTGATCTATAACTATTGTCATCGTACCTGCGACGGGAAGCCTACTTCCATCAACATGGTAAACAACTACTATAAACCTGGGCCAGGAACAAAAGCATCGGTAATGAAACGGGTTGCCAAACTCGACGATGCTTCAAAATATGGATTTACCTCGAAATGGTACATCGATGGAAATTTCATTGAAGGATTTCCCGAGATTGAAAAAAACAATATTGATTTGGGTGTAGAAATTGACGGAGAGCAGAATAAGGCAGATGTTTTGGCAACAGAACCTTTCCCAACGCTTTCTGTGAAAACCGAAACAGCCACTGAAGCGTTCCATAGTGTCATTCAAAATGCAGGCAATTTTCAACACGACAGTTGGGAAAAACGTTTAATCGACGAAGTGAAAACCGGATCGGTTCATTTTGGAGATGGATATATAGATAAGGTTGAAGATTCAGGCAGTTGGCCAATATTGAAAAGCTCCGAAGCACCGGTCGATACCGACCACGACGGAATGCCAGATACCTGGGAACTTCAACATAAACTTGATCCCAAAAATCCAATTGATGGTCTGGAAAAAAATGACGAAGGGCACACCAATGTGGAGGTTTACCTTAATGGGTTGTGTGAAGTGAATTACAACTAATCAGTGATCCTTTGAATAATTTGTGTCCCATAATTATTTTAAATTTGAATACTCAAGCAATTATATAAAATACTAGATGACAGAACGAATTCAATATCTCACCACGGTAGCAACCCAGCTTCGGCGCGATGTGGTGAACACAATTTATGCGGCAGGCGACGGTCATCCCGGGCCATGTCTGTCGATCGGCGACATTGTTGCCGCTCTTTATTTCGATATTTTACGGTTGAAACCGGAAGATCTTAACTGGCAACAGCGCGACCGGTTCATCCTGTCGAAAGGTCATGCCTGTCCCATGTTGTATGCAGCTTTGGCCCGAAAAGGGTATTTCCCACCTTCGGAGTTGAAAACCTTGCGCGCATTGGGTTCACGCTTGCAAGGCCACCCTGTACAGAAAGCTACTCCGGGTATCGATGCTACTTCGGGTTCGCTGGGACACGGTCTGCCTCAAGGATGCGGTATGGCACTGGCTGCGCGCCGCAGAGGTGATGATAACCTGACTTTCGTAGTGACCGGCGACGGAGAGTTGAACGAAGGAATCGTGTGGGAAGCTGCCATGACCATCGCTAAA
>CAZSIK010000433.1:0-2221 GCA_964606515.1 uncultured Prolixibacteraceae bacterium | reverse complement strand
CTACAGCCAAATACGATTCAATTATTTGTAACAAGGGAAATGTGATCCTTGATGTTAAAGGAGCTGAGAAGGTTAAATATACCGACAGTGCCACAAAGGATACTTTAGTTGCTGATCAGGCTTTTGCTTTTTGGCCGGGGAAAGCAAGATGTGCTTCAATGGATGTTTTTTTTAAATTTGAGAATGCACTTGCCAACCTAAACAGCGATGTGTCGATTGATTTGTTAACCATGGATGAAGGTACCGTTGGCGAGCAACTTAAAGTAAAAATGGTGGTTCACTTCTTCAGTGGCAGTGCGGCTTCAAGTGATTGGGTCGAAAATCTGAACGCGATTCAAACCGATTCAGCAAAAGGTTTTTTTGTTGTTGATGATGTATATTCAACTGTTGCAGGAATTTCGGGGGAAGCCTCACGAAAGACGATTAAAGTTTGTGAACTTACCGGGATTAAACTATCTCAGTTAAGGGGTAAAAATGTAATTGTTCGCTTTATATATACTGCCGGTTCAGGAAAGAACCTGGTAGATTACGATGCTGCCACACAAACCTTATCTTATTTCCCGGTAATAGGTATCGACAATATTTATTGTACCTCGGGAATTGTTAATTGGTATACCCCAGAGGTAAAAAAAGCAGGTGAAGATATTAAGTTAGACTTTAAGGTTCTTTCAAGTAGAAATGATTATGCCCTGAAGTTTAAATTGAAAGATGCTAACCGTTTGGGAGCTCTAAAAATCTTTTTTGATCCATCAGCAAATTTTGGGCTTCCTGCCGGGGCTACATTTAAACCAACAGGTTGTGTTAAAGCAAACGATGGGAAAGGCAATTATACTGTTGATGTTCCTTATACTACTGCACGTATTGAAAAAAACGATTATATCGCAGAGTGTGGCCTGATTAATATTGCTCCAAATGCTGATGGCACTCCAACCAGCGATGATCTTGAAATAACAGTGTTCCTAAATACTGCTCCTGAGGGAAAAACCAGGATTATCCCCTTGGAAATTGACAATGGACTAAGATTCTTTTGTAAAATTTATTGTACAAGCTCTGATATTCCTGTTGTGAACAACGTAGCCGATCTGAAGGCTGCCCTTTCCAATCCAAATTATGCTGTTGGTGAAAATGTGTCGATTATGTTGCAGGATTGTACCGATGACAGTACCGGCATCTATCAGTTAGGGAAAGATCCTTATGCATTTCCTCAAGCAGGTGGTAACCTGACTATTAAGGCTGCCGAGGGCAGTTCCCCTAAAATGTGGGGTAGTTTCATTTCCTCGAACGGGATGAAGGTTCAAACCATCACCTTCGACGGTTTAACCTGGGATGGAGGCGACTCGTTGCTCACCGGATTTAAGGACGAAAATTACCAACCGTTCACATTGGCTGCCAACGACTCAATCATGGTCAACTTCATGGTTACAAACTGTACCTTTAAAAATCTTGACTATCAAAGAATCTTCCGCGCCAACAACCCGGGCAAAGCGGTTTGCCGTTTGCTCACTTTCGAAAAGAACTACTTCGACAACATGGGTTGGAATAAAGCAGCCGGGTCGCATGGAAATACCTTCATCCAGTTGGGCGACAAGAATACTTACGAATGCGATAATTTAGTGTTCAAAAATAATATTGTGAAGAATTTCCACGGCAATCAGTTCTTCAATATCCCAAGGAGTGGAACCACCAATCCCAATCCGGAATTCTCGGTTACCATCGAAAACAATACGTTTTATAAGTTAGGTGGACAGGGAAATTCAAACAGAAACTTTTTGGAGTATTCCAAAACTCTTGGAGGGAATAGCGGTGTGATCAACATCAACAACAATATTTTCTACGAACGCTGGAGTTACGAGAAATTTCCACAGTCGAACCTGGCCTTGTTTACCCCTGCTGAAGGGAAAACTCTTGTTGTGAATGTGAAGAACAACCTGTTCGCACCCGACTCAGTGGTAACCCCACGGGGCAGCACCATTGTTAATCCTGAACCGCTGTTTATTTCTGGGGGAGAACCTACTACTTTGAACCGTAATAATTTAACCCTTACTTCCTTAGGGATAGCCACGGTATTCGAAAGTATAGACGACCTTACTATTGATAAAGGTTCCAAACTGTTTACCGCAGGTGTAGGCGGGACCTTCATCGGAGCCGAACAATGTTATGTGACCTCAAAAATACATGTGGCCTACTTTACCAGGGCAAAGGTGATGACGGGCGAAGGTTC
>CAZSIK010000432.1:0-2274 GCA_964606515.1 uncultured Prolixibacteraceae bacterium | reverse complement strand
CAATTTGGATTTATAAGCCCGATGGGTCGCTCTTTCTTTTCAAATCGCACCACGAAGTCGAACCATCTGCTTTCCAACCTGGAAATCTGGCTGAACTTTCTGAAAAAACAACGAATCTTACCTCAAACCTCTATTTCAGCAACAAAGAAAAAGTGTATCGGGTTTTTTCTTCGAAAGTGGGCTCCCCGCTTGATCCACAGGGTTTTCTTTTTGTCGCCACCGAACTCGACCAAAACTGGATCGAATCCCTTCAAAAAGAAATCAACAACTCTGAAATCAATGTAATCCCTGTTGGAGAAACTTCAGCTCCACTATCGAAAGAAACCATACTCATCGAACGAACCCTAAATTCACATAACAACGAAACCATCGCCAAGCTAAAGGTTACTTTAAAACTGCCTTTTTTGAAATTATGGGAAAAAACATCGAGTGTCGATAAAATCCTACTGTCAGGAGCCTTGATCATGATGTTGATCATCCTGGTTCTTTTCATTTATATGTGGGTAATTTCACCTTTAAAGAAAATTTCTTCATCACTCGAAAAAAGCAATTCAGAAGACATCCAACCACTTATTAAAAGCCCAACCGAATTAGGCGATGTTGCTCGAATGATTGGTGATTACCATAAGAAAAAAGAAGAACTCGAAGCAAGTGAAAGCATCAAACGGCACATTATCGATCAGGCCCAGGTTGGAATTGTAATTATCGACAGCAAATCAAGCCTGATTGTTACAGCTAATCCATTCGCTTGCCAACTGATTGGAGCTACAGAAGATGCCATTATTGGGAACCCCCATTCAAGCTTCTTCAGCCCGTTCGAAAAAGCAACCGGCTCATCATCTGATTCAAAACATTCTGGCAAAAGCAACGAGAGCACATTATTCACTGCTCAGGGAATTGAAATCCCGATCTTGCGTAACATTAACAAGATCATCATGGACGGGAAAAAGGTAGTCCTCGAAACCTTTGTCGACCTTAGCCAGATAAAAAACCTTCAGGATAAACTCGAGGAAGAGAAACTGAAACTCAACCTGGCCATGAAAAATTCAGGCCTTGTATTTTGTGAATACGATTATAAATCGGGCAACCTGATTGTTCCTGTTGAATGGGAATTCATCAAGAAAGGAAGCAATTCATCGGGTTTGGAAAATTTCACGTCCAACATCTATCCAGCCGATCAAAGAGGGTTCTCAACCCAGATCGATTCCTTGAATATGAATGGGAAAGATGCTTTTATCCATGAATTCAGGCTCATCCATCCTACCAAAGGCTTGATCTGGATCAGCCTTTCGGTCTTGGTTACCAAACGCGACGAACAATTCAAACCCAAACAATTAATCGGCCTATTCGAAGATATTACCGAACGAATCAATGTTCAGCAAGAACTCATCAAAGCTAAGGAGAAAGCTGAGGAATCGGACAGGATGAAAACAGCCTACCTAGCCAACATGAGCCATAAAATCCGTACCCCGATGAATGCCATTGTCGGTTTCGCCAATCTACTCACTGAAGAAGATTTTTCTCAAGAAGAAAAAAATACCTACATCAGAATTATTGGCAGGGATTCTGAACAACTCCTCCGGCTGATCGACGACATCATCAACATGGCCCGCCTCGATGCGGAACAACTCGACCTAGCCGAGAAACCATTCTCAGTCAACAAACTACTATCGGAATTAACCGCTTATTACAAAGCAAATGAAAAAACCACCAGAATTAATTTCGAAACAAAAACACCCCTCCCCGATGGTAAAGACCTATTACGTACCGATGAGATAAAGCTTAAAATGGTACTCAATAGCCTTTTAAACAACGCTTTCAAATTTACCAATCAAGGAAACATTGAATTGGGATATTTCATCAATCCGGTTTCAAAAAAAATGATTTTATACGTAAAAGATTCTGGCATAGGCATTCCTGAAGATAGCAAAAACAAAGTGTTTGACCGTTTTTACCAGGCCGACAGCAAAACAGAAGGTACCGGACTTGGTTTGACTATTAGTCAGGGATTGGTAAAATTATTGAACGGCAACCTTAATTTCGAGTCAAAAGAAGGCGAAGGCACTAGTTTCTTTGTTGAATTGCCTTTTCATGAAAATTAAAATGAATTAACTATTTATCTTTCAATTGCATACATCGTATTTATATCGCTAATAGAAAAAATTGAATAGAAAACATTAGGATTTTCCAAAATCAATTTCTTTATTTGCACCATTGAATCGAAACCAAAAATGAATACAAGAACAGAAAATACATGGTGGTGGCACAGCATCG
>CAZSIK010000431.1:0-2302 GCA_964606515.1 uncultured Prolixibacteraceae bacterium | reverse complement strand
CAACAACTCTTAATCAACGACGGCTGGTACTTCTTTAAATACAATACTGCGGCCGAAGCCGATCACCTCATTTATGACGTACGTCCTGAAACCCAGAATCCGAATGAAATAAAAGATGCCGACTCGCGGCCTACCGAGGCGGTTGAGGTGCAACAGCAACAAATGGTGCTCAAACCCTGGATCCTTCCCTCGGGCAACGATTTTATCAAAAACAAAGCCGATAAGCATCTCCGGCCCGAGGGCAATCCCGGTGGCGATTTTCCTTTGGTTCAAGCCCAATTCGATGACAGTCAGTGGACTCAGGTCAGCCTGCCCCACGACTGGGCCATTGCTGGGCCTTTTCAGGAAGGCTGGGACTCGGAGGTAAGCGGAGGAATGGGGCGTCTACCGGTAAATGGGGTAGGCTGGTATCGTCGGAAACTCGATATTCCTGCTTCCGACGCCGATAAAATGATCTACCTCGATGTGGATGGCGCTATGTCGTATGCTATGGTTTGGCTTAACGGCAAGCTGGTAGGAGGTTGGCCTTATGGCTATAATTCGTGGCGGCTCGACCTTACTCCATATCTCAATTTTGGTGGAGAAAACCAACTGGCCATCAGGGTCGATAATCCCAATTATTCAGCCCGCTGGTACCCCGGAGCCGGTCTATACCGCAATGTTTGGCTCACCAAAACCCATCCGGTACATGTGGCACAATGGGGAACCTCCATCACTACTTCCGATGTGTCAGAAGAATCGGCCAGGGTGCATATCGAAATCGATATTGAAAACAGAACCATTGAAAGTGCACAGGTCGAGGTGAATACCGAAATATACAGGATAGACGAAAACGACCAATTGATGGGCAAGGCAGTCGCTTCATTTGAGCCTTTAATTACGTCGATAGGACCCGAATCAAAAGAAAAGATTGAAGGGCTTGTTACTTTGAAAAATCCACGTTTGTGGGGCCCTGCCCCTACCCGGCAACCCAACCGTTATGTGGCGATAAGCAAATTGGTGCAGAACAAGAAGCTTGTGGATATTTACCATACCCGGTTCGGGATTCGAAAATTGGAATTCGATCCGGCAAATGGAATATCGGTTAACGGAGAACGCATTCAATTAAAAGGCGTAAACCAGCATCACGACCTGGGCGCGCTGGGGGCCGCGTTCAATGAAAGGGCTGCCCGACGCCAACTCGAAATATTGCGCGAAATGGGCTGTAACGCCATCCGTATGGCTCACAACCCACCAGCCACCGAACTGCTCGAGCTCACCGACAAAATGGGTTTCCTGGTGATCGATGAAATTTTCGATTCCTGGCAAAGAAAAAAAACCGACCACGATTTTCACCTGATCTTTAATGATTGGTCGGAACCCGATATTAGGGCTTTCGTGCGCCGCGACCGTAACCATCCCTCCATCATCCTATGGAGTTTTGGAAACGAGGTAGGCGAACAATACACTGGCGCCGGGGGTGCTGATGTGGCAAAACGTTTGCACGGTTTTGTGAAAGATGAAGACCCTACCCGACCCACCACCCTGGCCATGAATTATGCAAAACCTTATATGGAACTTCCTGCAGTACCCGATGTGATCGGTCTGAATTACCAGGGTGAAGGCATCCGGCAGGATCCCATGTTTGAAGGAACCGACCGCATACGCACCCCGCCTCAATATGTGCCTTTCCGCGAGGCTTTTCCCGAAAAAGTCATTTTCAGCAGCGAAACCGCTTCGGCATTCAGCAGCCGGGGCTTCTATACTTTCCCGGTTACTGAGGCCATCAGCTCCATTGCCCGCGATGGCCGTGGATGCGATTCCGCAGCAGCACACGTTACTTCGTACGAGTTGTACGCCGTCGATTTTGGCTCATCGGCCGACAAGGTTTTTGGAATGATTGAACGCCATCCCTTCGTAGCTGGCGAATTTGTTTGGACAGGCTGGGATTACTTAGGCGAACCCACGCCTTTCTACCAGGCCCGCAGCGCCTACAACGGCATTATCGATCTGGCTGGCTTCCCCAAAGACCGCTTTTATCTGTATCAATCGCATTGGCGGCCCGACTTTCCGATGGTACACATCCTGCCGCATTGGAACTGGCCCGGGCGTGTGGGTGAAATTACCCCTGTGCACGTATTTACCTCGGGCGACGAGGTGGAGCTTTTTCTGAACGGCCAATCGCTTGGTAAAAAGAAAAAAGGCAAATACGAATACCGTCTACGCTGGGATGATGTGTTGTATGAACCCGGTGAATTGAAGGCCATTGCTTTTAAGAATGGTGAAAAGTGGGCTGAAAAGGTAATGAAAACCACAGGAGAAG
>CAZSIK010000430.1:0-2309 GCA_964606515.1 uncultured Prolixibacteraceae bacterium | reverse complement strand
AAGTTCAACTCCATATTGTTTTTTTTATAGATTAAGCACCAAATTCGATCAACACATCGTCCTGCATCACTGCCTGACCAATGTTCGCTTTGATGGCAAGAACAACACCGTCGCATTCAGAGGTAATGTTGTTTTCCATTTTCATTGCATCCAATACACACAAGTCGTCGTTGATCTTAACCCGATCGCCAACCTTTACCTTAACAGAAACCAGGATACCCGGCAGCGGAGCTTTTAAACTGGCAACAATTTTGGCCCCATTATGTACAGGAGCCTGAACCGGAGCGAATTCAACCACTTCGCTGGGAGCCTGGGTCTTAACCGAAGTCACCGAAGTTGGTTTGCTTTCCGGAATTGCTGTAGGATTGGGATTACTATCGCCTTGTTTAATGCGGATATTAATCACTTCATTATTTACACTCACCTGGGCATAACCATTTTCGATACTTAAAATTTCAACAGCATAGTCTTGGTTATCAACATTAAAAACATATTTTTTCATAATATAATAATTCTTTAATCTAATTAATTTATTATCTTCTTGTTGGAAGTTGTCTCATCATTAAAATTTTACTTCCCCATGCCGATCCTAATGGAGGAATGGTGGCAAAACTTTTGCGCGATTTCATCATTGAATCTGGATCATCCTGTAAATGCAAGGCCAGAGCTGCTTGAGCCAACACAACAGCGGTATTTTTCCGGCTGTGCGATTTCAGGTACATCGCCAGTGCAGAAAAAGCAATCATTTGGGTTGATTGGCCTTTATCATTCAAATAGCAACTCAATGCAGTAGCAGCCAACTTGTTATTTAACTCAGGGTTTGAGTTTTCCTTAACCTTAACCTTAACCTTCGCTTTCTTTAACTTGATCATAACGGAATATTTGAGTGCTTCTTAGGCGGATTTGAATCGCGTTTGTTCGCAAGCGATTCAAGTCCGCGGATGATGCGATAGCGAGTATTCCTCGGCTCGATGACTTCATCGATGTACCCGTATTTGGCAGCAACGTATGGATTAGCAAAAGTATCTCGGTACAGATTTTCCTGTTCGGCCATAAAGGCAGCCTTTTCAGTAGGATCAGTGATTTCATTGATTTCCTTGTTCATGAGAACTTCAATAGCCCCTTTAGGACCCATAACCGCAATTTCGGCAGTAGGCCATGCATAGTTCAAATCGCCCCGTAAGTGCTTCGAGCTCATCACGCAATAAGCGCCACCATATGCTTTTCGAAGAATCACCGTAATCTTGGGTACCGTGGCCTCACCAAAAGCAAATAAAAGTTTTGCCCCATGTGAAATAATTCCATTGTATTCCTGATTGGTTCCAGGCAGGAAACCAGGAACATCTTCAAGGGTCAGGATTGGAATATTGAACGCATCGCAAAAGCGAACAAAACGGGCTCCTTTGCGTGAGGCGTTGTTGTCGAGAACGCCAGCCAGGAACTTGGGATTATTGGCGACAATTCCTGCAACCCGGCCATTGAAACGGGCAAAACCAACTACAATGTTGGGAGCATAGGCTTCATGGATTTCGAAAAATTCACGGTAGTCTACAATGTCATATATCACATCTTTAACGTCGTAAGGTTTGTTTGGATTATCAGGAATGATTTCATTGAGCCGATCTTCCATCCTTCGGATATTGTCGTCGCACTCGATAACCGGTGCATCTTCCATATTATTGGAAGGAAGGTAGCTCATCAGCTTTCTTATCTTCTTGATTCCTTCCTCCTCATTTTCGGAAGTTAAATGAGCCACTCCCGATTTGGTGGCATGGACGGTGGCACCGCCCAATTGTTCCTGAGTTACTTCCTCACCGGTTACCGATTTCACCACTTTGGGGCCGGTAAGGAACATGTAGCTGGTTTTTTTCGACATGAGGATAAAATCGGTCAAGGCCGGGGAGTAAACTGCTCCACCAGCGCATGGGCCAAAAATGGCAGAAATCTGGGGTATAACACCCGAAGCCATGATGTTACGCTGAAATATTTCGGCATAACCGGCCAAACTATTTACCCCTTCCTGAATACGGGCACCACCTGAATCGTTGATCCCAATCACGGGAGCACCCACCTTCATGGCCATGTCCATCACTTTACAGATTTTTTTAGCAAATGTTTCCGACAAAGAACCACCGAAAACGGTGAAATCCTGAGCAAAAACATAGACTGTTCTTCCGTTGATGGTTCCATAACCGGTTACTACCCCATCCGAAAGATAAATTTCGTTTTCCAAACCGAAATTAGTACACCGGTGACTGACAAACATATCGAATTCCTCAAAACTTCCTTCATCGAGAAGCAAATGAATC
>CAZSIK010000429.1:0-2338 GCA_964606515.1 uncultured Prolixibacteraceae bacterium | reverse complement strand
TCTTTTACCGAAGGGGATTGTACCTTGATTTTCTCGATAGAACTAATGGCTTCCTTGTAATTTTTTGTGGTCATGTATACTTTCACCAGGTAGTCGAACGCCGCATCGTTCCGTTCCGAGTCGGGATATTTCGCAATATACTGATCGAAAGCCTTAATGGTTTCGTTAAAAGGCGAGTACGACAATTCATAGGTCAGTTTTGCAAAATTAAACAAGGCATCCTCTTCAATCTGAGGATTAAAATTACTTTGAGAAGCTCGTTCAAATGCAGCTCGTGCCTTATTTTTCTCGTTCAGCTTGAGAAAACAATCGGCAAGATGATAATAGGCATTCTGTGCCAGGACATCGTTTTGCAAGGTAGCTTTATCGAAGGCTTCTGCCGCTTTTTTGTATTCTCCTATTTTGTAATAACAATAAGCCAATCGAAAGAATTCTTCACGGGTACGTTTGCCATTCTGTCCTTTATACTCTTCAAGATATTGTATGGCCCTGATGTATTGTTCAGTTTCGAAGTAGGCATCGCCCATGATCTTATTAAGTTCTCTCTTTTGCTCGTTGGGTGCCGAAGCAAATATTTGGGTGCCATACTCGATGACCAGATCGTACTTTTCCTGTAGGTAATAGATCTGTATGGTATAAAACGGGATGAATGAGGAAAATTGCCGATCGTTTTCCAATTTTTTAAATTCCTGTAGAGCGGTTTCGTAATTGCCTTCAAGATAATTGATGTACCCCCAGTAATAGGAAGCTGAACTGGCATAAATTGATTTTCCACGCTTAACATCGAAAAAACCCTGTGACGCTTTTTTCAGGTTTCCTGCTTCATAATTACTGTAGGCACTATAAAATTGATAATCATAAAAGTCATTCCCCTTCAATAAGTTAGGTTCAACCTTATCGAAAGTTTTCACTGCAAGCTTATATTTCTTGCTTTGAAACTGAAGCCGGGCCATTTCAAACCACAAGTGGTTTTCCCACGGACTTCCGCCGGTCTGGGTTAGGTAGGACAAAATTTCTTCTTCGGCTGTATTTTTGCTTAACTTTACCTGGCACATTAACCTGTAATAATCGACATCAAAAACAACAGGGTTGTTGCCTGAAATATTATTTTTCAGATCGTTAAGCAGTTTTCCTGCAGCAACATAATTTGCCGCTTTATATAGTTCAATGGCTTTAAATAAATCATTTGAAGGCTGATTATGTGGAATGGCATTCTGGGCCAGCACCGTAAAGGAAGAAAAAACAACAATAACAGCCAGAAGAAGGCTCCTTACGTGGATATATCTCATTTCGTTCAATTTTTACTGATAATGTCGACAGAGGCAAAAGTATAAAATTTAAGCTTAAACAACCCTTCCCCCTTTCTACAACTTACGAACAATTAACTGTTTATTTGTACGATATAGTATACAAAATCGGCTAAAAAATTTAGTTTTGTATCCAAAACAACCTGACACGATGAATGAGGAATATTCGATACAACTAAAAGATGTTGAAATATATCAACGTGAATTATTGGTACTTAGCGGGGTAAACCTGCAAATTGGGAAAGGAGAACTGGCCTACCTGATCGGAAGGGTGGGTAGCGGCAAATCGAGCCTGATCAAAACCCTTAATGCTGAAATTCCACTCCTGCAAGGAGAAGCTTTTGTGGCGGGTTTTCCCCTTCACCAGATCAAACAACGGGAAGTTCCTTTTCTGCGACGGAAATTGGGGGTAGTTTTTCAGGATTTTCAATTACTTACCGACAGAACTGTTTACCAAAACCTTGAATTTGTACTGAAAGCCACGGGTTGGGAAAACCAGAAAGAAATAAACGACAGGATTATGACCATGCTCGACGAAGTGGAAATGACAGGTCATGTGAAAAAAATGCCCCATCAACTTTCGGGGGGCGAACAACAGCGCGTGGTTATTGCAAGGGCCCTGCTGAACAATCCTGAAATTATCCTCGCCGACGAGCCTACCGGCAATCTCGATCCCGAAACCTCGTTGCAAATCATGGAGCTCTTTGGAAAAATTAACCGCGAAGAAAAAACCGTTCTGGTAGCCACCCACGATAAGCTTGCCGTAGAAGCCTACCCTGCCCGCACCCTGATTTGTGCCAATGGCAAGCTGAACAAACTGGCTTCAGCAGGTGAGATGATTGACTTTAAGACATTTGTGTAATACATCAAAATACTTACATATTGTTATTTTGTTTAGTTTTGGCAATGTAAACGATTTTCAAACCAACTAACTCTTTTATGAAAACCAAAAAAATTGCTCTTGCTTTCAGTCTTGTACTGACCATAGTTTTACAAACCATTGTGGTTTTATCGCAACCACCGCAAAAAGT
>CAZSIK010000428.1:0-2377 GCA_964606515.1 uncultured Prolixibacteraceae bacterium | reverse complement strand
TGCACAAGTGCAAACTCCTGACTCTGTTCATTGAAATGATAAATAAAGCCTGTTTTGCTCTCGGTAAGGTCAATGGCATGATGCAAAGCATAATCCTGATATTCATCAATACTATCGGAATGAAACTGAGAAATCTGGAGCATGCTCTCCAGGCGCTGTTTGGTTTTTTCAATTTTCTGCTGAGATTCTTTTAATTCAGTAATGTCGTTAATGCTTATTTGCACAAGAGGCTCATCAGGAAAATCGATATAAGAAGTAGAAATTACCAAATACCGTTTTTCAATTTTATCCCCCCTTTTCCGAATGTATTCCGATTGTAGCTGAGAAACAGGCTCTTTGTCGTGAAAGGTTTTTTCGATTGCCTGTTTTATTTTGCATCGCTTGCACTCGGCATGTCTCCCATAGTTTTCATTTTTATCATCCGAGAAGAAGCATCCCAAGGCTTCCCCTCCCCTTGTCCCGACAAGTTCTTTTTCATTGTGGTTCAACACTGCAAGTCCGGTATTGTTTATCTTCACAATTTCCCTCTTTTCATTAACAAGATACATGATGATAGGGGCATCGTTAAAGATATCGAACAGCAAATCTTTGTTTTTTCTCAGCTTTTCAGTCATCTCCTTCCGACCAATGGCATATTGGATTGAATTCAATAATTGGTCGTGGTTAAATTGTTCATATACTAAAAAATCCTGCGCTCCCGCCTTTAGCGTTTTTTGCCCGATCCCACGTTCCTGTGGCTTTACCAGTACAATAATTGGAATATTCGGCATGGCATCGCAAGCTGAGGCTACCGTTTCCAAACCACGACTATCTGGAAGGTCCAGATCGAGAAGGGCAACATGGCATGTGCTGCTGAAATAGGCTTCAAAACCTTTTGTTAATGAAAAAACACTTTCAAATTCAAAGTCGAATAGGGTGATCATTTTGATCATGTTTTCAATTTTCGCAGCATTCGATTCATCGTTCGAAATCAGTAGAATTTTATATTTATTATTGCTTTTCATTGGCTTAGCTTCAACGTTTTTTGTTTTCCAGAAAAAGAAACTGCCGTACAGAATTATCTGATACGGCAGCTTTTCCCTCCTTGATCATCGTGTTATCTCCCAAGCACATCGGTTTTCCATTTCTACGGGTTAATGTTTCCTGTTGAAGATGGTAACCGGCTCAACCACCACGCGAATCATCCCTGTTGTCTCATATTGTTCATTCCGTTGAAAGAATGTGTCATCCAACAAGACAATCAGTTGATTAAAAATCCCCCTTTTCATCAATCTATTTTCCAACCTAAAAAACCACTTGAAAAAAACAATTTTTCTTTCCAGTTTTATTTTATCTCTTGTTTCCATTTCATTCTTTATTATGGGTCAAAGGTAAACTGCAATTTTTAACCCTACAATCAGGAAATTCCTGATTTTTATTATCGTTAAATTTTTAACTTCACCCTTTGAAACTTAAATTAACCTACAATGCAGTCGATTAATCCGTATACTCTTGAAGTTCTTGCCGAATACAATGAGATGACCAGCAGCGAAGCTGCCCAGGTTGTTGGCTTGGTATACAAGGAGTGGCTCTCGTGGAGGAAACAAACCTTTGACGAAAAAGCCGCTTTAATGCACAACGCAGCCAAAATTTTAAGGGGGGAAAAAAATAGGTTGGCCCAACTGATCAGTCTTGAAATGGGAAAATTGATCGGTGAAGCCTTGGGGGAGATCGACAAATGTGCATGGGTATGTGATTATTATGCGGCAAATGCGATACAATTATTGACAAACGAAACCATACTCACCGAAGCCAGAAAAAGCCAGGTTTTGTTTCAGCCTTTAGGCCCCATTTTAGCCGTTATGCCATGGAACTATCCTTTTTGGCAAACTTTCAGATTTGCAGCTCCGGCAGTGATGGCCGGGAATACTGGTTTGCTGAAACACGCATCGAACGTACAGGGATGTGCCCTTGCCATAGAGCAGGTATTCCACGAAGCCGGCTTCCCCCAGAATGTTTTTCGCACCTTGGTGATTGGGGCTTCAAACGTTGAAGAAATCATAGCCAACCCCATGGTGAAAGCAGTAACCCTTACCGGGAGTGAAGAAGCCGGAAAAAAAATAGCCTCAAGTGCAGGAAAACACTTAAAAAAGTCGGTTTTGGAGCTGGGTGGATCCGACCCAATCATCATCCTGGCCGATGCCGACCTCGACCAAGCAGTAGCTGTTGGGCTCAGGAGCAGGATGCTTACCTCGGGCCAAACCTGCATTTCGGCCAAGCGCTTTATCGTACACCGAGACATTGCCCATGAGTTCATTGTAAAGATTAAAGCCGGGATGAAAAATTACCTCCCGGGTGATCCATTACTACCTGAAACCACTTTGGCCCCCTTGTCAAA
>CAZSIK010000427.1:1984-2385 GCA_964606515.1 uncultured Prolixibacteraceae bacterium | reverse complement strand
AAATTAAGCCTGCAAAAACCATCAAACTAAGTATAGCACTTGCCCTTCTCATTTAAACCGGATCAGGATAATCAGTAACAAAAATACTCAATTTGAAGTATTCTTCAGAATAGGACAAGATCATTTTATCCTTAATAAAACTCCGCTTTAAGCTGTTCAACCCAATTTTCGATCCTTTTATTGGTCAAGCGGGCTTGGTTTTCCTGATCGAGGCACAAACCACAAAATTGATTTTCCCTTAAAGCTGCCGAAGATTCAAAAGAATAACCCTGGGCCGGGGTGAATCCAACAATTTCAGCACCTTGTTTTTCAAGAATTTGAGCCATGATCCCCACTCCATCGTTAAAATTTTCAGGATACCCTTTTTGGTCGCCCAATCCAAAAATAGCGAAGCGTTTCCC
>CAZSIK010000427.1:0-1974 GCA_964606515.1 uncultured Prolixibacteraceae bacterium | reverse complement strand
CCTCAATGGCAGGAACCAGCTCGTCCCAGTAATTGGGTAACTCACCATCGAACCAGGTGGGCACCCCCAGAATGAGATTCTTGAATGGAAGAAAAGAAGAACAATTGGCTTGTTCGGCATTGACCACATTAGCAGTTTCTTCCTCAAAACATTCTGCTATATGCTTCCCAATCTTTGCAGTTTTATTCGAATGAAAGCTAAAAAAAACAGCCACTTTTTCCATAAATCAACATTTAATACAACAATAATTCTTTTGCAGCTCTGATAATTTTATCCTTATCGGGAAGGATGGCCTTTTCAAGAATACGGTTAAAGCCAACCGGGGTAAAGGTAGAGCCCAGTCTTTTAACCGGGCCATCGAGGTACTCAAAAGCAGTATCGGCAATCATTGCAGCCAGTTCAGCACCAAAACCAGAAAAGACCTTATCCTCATGTACGATCAACACTTTGTTGGTTTTTTTAACCGAGTGTAGAATTGCCTCTTTATCAAGGGGAATCAGCGACCTAAGATCAATCACCTCAATATCGTACCCCTGATTAGCCAGTTCATTTGCCGCATCGATACAATGGATAATTGTATTTCCATAAGTAAGCAAGGTAAGCTGAGAACCCACTCGATGAACCTTAGCTTTGCCGAAGGGCACTTCAAAACCTTCGGGAATGGGGGTAGCTGCAATAACAGAATTATACAAAGCCTTAGGCTCCATAAAAACCGTGATTCCTCTCGAACGGATGGAGGTCCGAAGCAATCCCGCTGCATCATCAGCAAAAGCAGGATAAACAATCCTGACCCCAGGGAGGGTAGTCAGGGCACCTTCAAGATTCTGGGAATGATACAAACCCCCTCCTATATAGCCACCCGACGCCAGGCGAATGGTCACATTCGGAACAAACTGGCCCCTTGATCGCCAAAAGTCATGGCTTGAATCGACAAATTGTTCCATGGCAGGCCAAAAGTAATCGGCGAATTCAGCCCCTTCGATCACGATCCTGATTTTTTCATCAAAACGGCTCATGCCGTTCGCGGTCCCCACGATGAAATCTTCAGCGATGGGTGCACTGAACACCCGTTGTTCACCGAACTCTTGTTGCATTCCTTTGGTGACGTTGAATGCACCACCTTTTTCCTTGTTGGCCACATCCTGACCCCAAATAAAGGTATCTGGATTATACCTGAATTCTTCTTTCAGGGTTTTATTGATGGCATCGACCAATTTGATCTTTTCCCCATCGAAATGATGCAAACCTTCGGGGTATTTTAAAGCAGGGTAAGGTTCCGGAACAACAAAATCGAAAATCGATTCAGGCGACGGATCCGGGGCCGCCATGGCTTTCCTGTGGGCCTCCTTTACTTCAATACGGGCTTGCTCCTCGATTCCAATCAGTTCGTCTTCGGTAAGCCTGTTGTAACGTAACAACAAGCGTTTGAATTTAGCCAGAGGGTCATATTCGGCCACATAATTCCTCTCGTTTTCGTTACGGTACAACTCATGGCGATCGGAATTGGAATGCGACTGAATCCTAACGCAATTGGCCTGGAGAATAACCGGTTCTTCATGTTCCAACACATGTTTTTTTGCCTCGGTCATTGCATTCATCGAATCAAAAACATCTTTTCCATTACAATGAATGATCCTAAGGTTTTTAAACCCGGAGAAATTGTTAGCCACTTTACGGTTGGCCGTTTGCATGTGCTTGGGCACCGAGATGCCGTATCCGTTATCCTGAATGACGAAAATCACAGGCAATTTTTCACGCGAAGCCCCATTGATTGCTTCATAAACATAGCCTTCCGAAACCGACGATTCGCCATGAGAAGTAATAGCAACTCCTTTATGTCCATAATATTTTATGGCCCGGGCCACTCCAACAGCATGAAGATCGTGGTTGCCGGTGCATGAAGAAACATTATGGATATTCCATTCAGGCTTGGCAAAATGGTTCGACATGTGCCTTCCCCCACCTGCTACATCA
>CAZSIK010000426.1:0-2396 GCA_964606515.1 uncultured Prolixibacteraceae bacterium | reverse complement strand
CACGAAGTGTCGAAAACCATGCTCGTGCCCCAATATTTCATTGTGGCCGTAATGCTGGGTATTTCGTTCTTCCCCCAATATTTCATCAAACCCATAGGCCTGGCTATTGAAAACATAATCCTCCTGCAGATAACATCTAAACCGGTTTTGCTTGAAACCCTAACCGGGAACCTGGCGCACATCAACTTGTATTTCTTCCTACTCATTGCATTAAGTGCCTTGATCATGGCCTTGCGTTGGCTGGCCCTAAAACCCAAACCACAAGCCTTGGGGGCCACCTGGGGCTGCGGATATGGTGCGCCCAACAGCCGGTTGCAGTATACCGGGAAATCGTTCTCGAAACCCCTGAGTAAAATTTTCAGTTTCATTGTCATTGAAGAAAAAAAATATAAAGAACTTAAACCGGGCGAAATTTTTCCCCGGAGCCGTAAGTACAGTTCCCATTATCACGATTTTTTTGAAAAACGGATTATCGGGTTCGTTACCCAACGCCTTGTATTTGGTGCCAACTATTTTAAATTCATCCAGAACGGAAGGGTACAATCGTATGTATTGTATGGCATTATATTCGTGATGGCCATAATTTTACTAACTGTATTCAATGTGGTGAAATGAACGCGATCGGATTATTTTTGATGGTAACGGGCCTTGCCCTTGTTGCAATCCCTTTTCTGAATGCAAAAGGAAAGGGGGTGCTTACCTTTTTGGCAGTTTTGATCAATGCCCTCATCGCGGTGTCGTTGGCTATTCCTACACTCACAGGTCAGGTTTTTGAGTTGATGTACGCCGGAAGCGCCGTTACCGGCCCGGTGCGTCTTCACATCGATGCCCTTTCGGGTTGGTTTATTCTGATCATCAACTTTGTATTTATTACCGGTGGTTTTTATGGCCTGTTCTACATGAAAGCCTATAAGGATCAAGCTTCCAATCTTTCATTGCACAGCATCGCCTTTATTTTGCTGCATGTGTCGCTTAACGCGCTATGTGCCATCCAGAACAGCATTGTATTTTTGGTAGTTTGGGAAATCATGGCGCTGTCGGCTTTTATGGCCGTAATTTTTGAACACAACAAGATGGCCACCATCAAAGCAGGCATCAACTACCTAATCCAATCGCATGTTTCGATTCTTTTCCTGATGTTGGGATTTATTTGGATTGCTTATAAAACTGGTAGTTACGATTTCAGGGCCATTTCCGAATACACCGGTATGCAACAAGGCGCTACCGGCCTCTTTCTGTTTTTCTGTTTTTTTCTTGGTTTCGGGTTGAAGGCAGGATTTGTTCCGATGCATACCTGGTTGCCCCATGCCCACCCTGCAGCACCCACGCATATTTCGGGCATCATGTCGGGGGTAATGATCAAGATCGGTATTTTCGGAATCCTGCGCATGGTACTGTTAATCAAGGCCGACTACACCACGCTGGGCTACTTTATTCTTTTTATCTCGGTTATTTCAGGGTTGTACGGGGTAATGCTGGCCATTGTTCAGCATAACCTGAAAAAATTATTGGCCTACCACAGCATCGAGAACATCGGCATCATCGGGATGGGGATCGGCATAGGCTGCATTGGCCTGGGCCATAGTTCGGCTACGCTCACTGCCCTTGGTTTTGCCGGGGCCTTGTTGCACACCCTCAACCATGCTTTGTTTAAATCGTTGCTGTTTTATACTGCCGGAATTGTTTACCAAGCTACTCACACCCTCAATATTGAAAATCTGGGTGGGTTGATCAAGAAAATGCCACAAACGGCCTGGCTGTTTTTGATAGCGGCCATTGCCATCAGCGGTATTCCCCCCTTCAACGGCTTTATCTCCGAATTTCTGATTTACAATGGCCTTTATCATTGGATGCTCGATGCCAACCTGGTTCCGCTCATCGCCATTATCTTTTCGGTGATCGGATTGGTGCTGATCGGAGGTCTGGCTTTATTTTGTTTCACCAAGGCATTCGGGGTAGTTTTTCTCGGGCAAGCACGGTCTCCCCTGCACCATGAACTAAAAGAAGCTCCTCTTTTGCAACGCCTTCCGCTTTACCTAATTGCTGCCTTCATAATATTGATAGGGATTTACCCACAGGGTTTTATCAGAATGCTTGAATCGCCGGTAGCCTTGTTCACGGCTGGGGTTCAACCCGGTTTTATCCCCTTCAGCGAGGGATCGGTTGATGTATTACCAACGCTGGGCCTTGTTTCGGCACTTATAATTGGTTTTATTACCGTTCTTTTTGTCATCAGGAAAGAGATCAGCAAAAAACAAGGAGTTGCCGTATCGCCTACCTGGGGTTGCGGGTATATAGCCCCCACTGCCAAACAGCAATACACCGCTTCATCGTTTGTAAGAACTTACAGCAAACTGTTTAATATGGTACTTCTCTTTGAAAAAAGAGAAAAAGCC
>CAZSIK010000425.1:0-2407 GCA_964606515.1 uncultured Prolixibacteraceae bacterium | reverse complement strand
GCCCCATAAACTTTTCATATCCGCTATTGATTATAACTCCATTTTGTTTGAAATGTCCCAAAGAGAATGTGTATGTGGCCTGATCACTTCCCCCGTTAATCGAGATATTCTCATTGTTAATGGTACCTGTACGGGATATTTCATCAAACCAATTGGTCATATTACTGGCAGAGGAGATTTCCTGATCGGTAAAGGCAACTTTGGGAGTAGAGGTGACGGTAGAGGGGTCAACGTTGCCATAAGGCGCAATTTTCTTTTGGAACATCCACTCTTCCTGATAAAACGCATTAGTAAGCCTCATATATTCGTTTGCTGAGACTATATTATAAGGATTGGAAATAGTTTGAACAGACGTATTAAGCTGCACACCCACCTCCAGTTTTCCCTTTTTCCCTTTCTTTGTTATTACCAGGATAACCCCATTGGCTGCACGAGCCCCGTAAATGGCTGTTGCGCTCGCATCTTTTAAAACTTCCACCGATTCAATATCGTTCGGACTTACGGTATTGATATCTCCTCCGGGAAAGCCATCGATAACATAAAGCGGACTATTCCCTGCTCCGGTAGATGTTGCCCCACGAACCAAGACAGAATAACCACTTGTCGGTTCTGCGGAATTTTGTGTGATAACAAGTCCCGGTACCCGTCCTGTTAACAAGTTTGATACCGAAGTAGTTGCCACCATTGGTATGTTTTCCATTATCACAGATGAAACTGCGCCTGTCAAATTAGATTTTTTAACTGTTCCGTAACCAATGGCCACCACCTCTTCGAGGCCGATGGTTTCTTCTTTCATTTCAACATTGATAACGCTCTGGCCCCCAACTGTTTTTTCGATAACCTGCATGCCGATGAAAGAGAAAACCAATGTGCTGTTTTCGGCCAAGCCGTTTAAGGTATATTCGCCGTTGCCATTGGTAATCGTGCCGTTGGTAGTGCCCTTCACAACAACCGTTACACCAGGCAAGGGGTTTCCCGACTGATCGGCAACGGTCCCTGATACCTGTTTGTTGTTTTGTTGAAGTTCACTCTTCTCCTTCAGTTTCGTATTGGTCAATACAATTTGACGGTCTACAACCTGATGCCCGACATCGGTACCAGCAAACAACTCATTGAGAATTTGATCAATTGTGCCATCTTCAACCATTAGATTAACCTTCCGGTTCACATCGATCAGTTTGCTGTTGTAGAGAAAAACGAATTCCGACTGGTCTTCGATCTGGTTCAAAACCTGCCTTACCGACATGTTTTCCATCTTCAGGTTCATGCGCGTTTCTTGTGCATAACCTTCAATGGCAAAGCTCTGCACAATTCCAATCAACAGGATAAGCGTGGTTAGTTTCATCTTAAGTAGTGTTTTTGATTTCCATACTTTTTCCAAGTATGAAAAAATGACACATTGCTTTTTTTTCATAAATTTGTGTGTTTTTAAATAATTACTTTTTAAAAATTAGCTCTTTATGAGCGAAAACCGGAAGGGAGATGGGCCAACATTTCCCTTTCTTCTTATATTTCGCCCCATACTTTTTTTTAATTGTTTTGTTCCATAGGCAATTTCTGCTTTATCGTTATTGTGTTTTTGAAATTATCGCTTTATTAGCATAAACTGCTGTTTGTCATATAGGTTCCCATCTTGCTTCTCGCGGGGGATGCTTTCGTACCGTATGGGCGACGAAATAGCCAACAGGTTCAGTATTTGTTCGAGCGACTCATCCTGAAAAGTGGCCGTAAATACATACTTAAGTACTTCAGGGTCGCTCACCTTAATTTCTACATTGAAAGAACGGTTTAGTTTGCGGATGACATCGTCCATCGTATCGTCCCTGAAAATGAGTTTGCCATCGATCCACGAGGTGTATTTGGCGGTCTCGACCCTGCGCTTTTCCAATTTTTTACTGTCTTTATTGAAAAAAGCAGCTTCGTTGGGATTCAATTGAGTAATTTCCTTAAACCATTTGTTTTCGTGTATGCCTAAAGCAACCTTGCCTTCTTTCAAGATCACTTCGGTACGGTTTTCATTTTCGTAATCGACCACGTTGAACTTTGTTCCCAAAACTTTCACGCTGATACCACTCAGTTCGACATAAAACGGGCTTGACGGGTTGTGGGCAACTTCGAAAAAAGCTTCGCCCTTGACCTTGACTGTACGGTGGTTTTTGGCGAACCGATTGGGAAAGGTTATCTCCGACGAAGAATTGAGCCAAAAAGAAGATCCATCGGGAAGCTGGAACTTTGCTTTTACACCGGGTGGGGTGGTGTAGGTTTGCCAAACCAATTCCTGTTCAGTCGGTTTTTCGCCTTCTTCTTTTCCTATTAGTGAAAGGTATTCGCCCATTTTTTCGAGGGCGGCAATCAGGAATGCACCCGAGCCACAGGCAATATCGGCTACTTTGAGTTCAAGGATAGC
>CAZSIK010000424.1:2124-2417 GCA_964606515.1 uncultured Prolixibacteraceae bacterium | reverse complement strand
ACGAAGGAAAGTTACAGAGCCCAATTTTTTATCATAATAAGGGTTTGAATTGTTGCCCCCTGAAGTCAGGTCAATCAATCCACCAATTTTTACTCCGTCGAGATAGACTTCGACCAGGGCGTTGGCTGCGCTGTAAGCATGTACCCTCATGGCCACCTCGTAACTGCCTTGCACAATTCGGGGAAGTTGATAGGTGATGGAGAAATCGCCGTACATGGCAACGTAATCCTTGCCCCAGGCTTGTTCATCTTCACTTTCCGTTTTCACGAAAATAAGTTGGTCGTAACCCCCGG
>CAZSIK010000424.1:0-2114 GCA_964606515.1 uncultured Prolixibacteraceae bacterium | reverse complement strand
CTTAACAATTTGGGGTCGTCGACAATAAATGTTCCCACTTCCTGACGATATTCGCTAAAAAGAGGTTCCTCGTAAAACTGAAAATATTGTCTTGCGGGGGTCGCAGCTTGTCGGGTCATTACCTGGTTAATTACGTGAATTGCACCACTTTGAGTTAATATATTGCTGTAGTCGTAATAAAAGGTGATGAAATTCACGAAAGTGGTATCGGTACCCGAAACCAAGGTGTCGTAGTTTGTTTTTCCTTTGTTGATGGCCAGATCGATTCCATTCCCATCGATCAACACCGGGGCATCGGCATAGGAGATGTAATTGGTTGAACTTCCTTCAAAGTCGGAAAGGAAAGAATTACCCTGTAATATATGGTAACCAACGAATATGTTGACCGGATTATAAGGGCTTTTATAATCGGTATCCTTTGCTCCAAGTTTGGTAGCCAAATCGTTAACCGAAAAGATGTGGTTTCGTTGGTATACCGTGTCGGGTTCAATCAGCAGGGTTACGGGTAAGGCGCTTGTATTTTCCTCGTAAATTGAAAAATCGAGCAAAGAATCGAAACCAGTTGCTTTCAGGGCTTCGTTGAAGATCGAAAAATTCGGGTTTTGTGCCAACCATTGCGTGGTAGTAAAAGTAATTGGGGTTAGGGCTTTGGAAATAATATGAATGAACCCGTTTGACGTTTCTATGTTGCCCATACTTACCGGGGCTTCGTTGTTTACTTTATAGTATGAAGTGTCTTCTTCAACCACGAAGCCAATGGTGAGGTACTGTCCCGAGAGGTTGAGGTCGGGCAAGGCACCGAATGGGAAATCGTTGGTAATGATTCCCATGTTTACTACGTGGTATCGGGCCATGGCAGCGACATAGGCCGCGTCGTTGAGCAAATCGTCGAACGAGGCAAATTTGCTGTTTTCGCTGATAAAGGTTTCAATTGCCTTGTTTGTAGGCAAGAACAAAGTATAGTCGTTGCCTTCGGGATTATAGGCGCTCAAGGTTTTATCGAGCTTCCCCGCTTCCAGTATTTTCAGAAACATCGAATAATCGTCGGGGTTTTCGACAATATAATCGTATATGGTTTGTCGTTCCAAATCTTCGAATTCGGCTACCGGATCGGGTTTGTCGCACGAAGTGATTGAAAACAAACAGGCAAAGGCCAGGAAAATATATGCTAATTGTTTCATCGCTTATCGGTTATAATATGGATTTTGTTCCAGGTTCTTGTTTCTTTCCAGTTCTAATTTATATACAGGCATATACCAACCTAAAGGATTGGTCAGTTTTGAGGCCAGGATCTTCTTTTGGGTTGAAGGGACATTTCGGATGATGATGTCGATAAGTTGTTGTTTGCGGGCATAATTGTTTCTGCGACCCATGCGTAACAGGTCGAACCACCGTTTACCCTCGAAAGCCAGTTCGAGTGCCCGTTCCTGTAGAATGGCATCTTCGTATGCATCGGCCGAATTGGCGATTGAAATGGCAGTAACGCCAGCCCTTTCCCTAATCTGGTTGATAATTTCGGCGGCTTCAGTATAGCGTCCAACTTGAGATAAGGCTTCAGCCTTCATCAGCTTCACATCTGCAAATCGGTAAACTATCCAGTGGGCACTGTTCTGGATATAGGAGGGCCTGTTGGTTCTTCCGTCGGGGGCCATGCCCACATATTTCCATATTGTATAGTCGTTTTCGCTGTTCTTTTTGATCGAGATGTCTTCTCCACGAAACAACTCTGAAGCGTATAACCTTCCAAAATATTCTATTGCGGTATAGCTTGGGTCAAAATTCCGGTCATTTACATTGGTCATCCCGTATAAATTGTTTCTCTGGTTGAGCTGATCGTTGTATTGGAATTCGAAAATGCTTTCAAGCGAGTTGCCGGGGTAAAAAATTTCGAACCAACGGGCTCCTGGCATTAAAACCACTTTTTCATTAAGCTCAACGGCTTCACAATACTCGATCACGGCCTGGTAATCGAAAGTCCATAAGGCGATATCGGCCAACAAGGCATTGATGGCATCTTTTGAAGCCCTTCCTTTGATTTGTTGTAACGAAAGGAAATTATCCGACATGTATTTCCTTGCCTCCTTAAGGTCTTCGGAAATGTGTTTCAGGATAAG
>CAZSIK010000423.1:0-2427 GCA_964606515.1 uncultured Prolixibacteraceae bacterium | reverse complement strand
GTCAGCCCAGTTAAAAGCAAATGCATTTATTTGTATTTCCATTTTTTTTGCTGTTTTTGATAAACTTATTTCGCTTGAATATCTGTTTTTTTCTATGTTTTTTACCGCGATTGTGGTGAGTTCTTTGTTTTTTCGCAAGCGCATCATTGCCATGTATCTGTTTTTGTCGATCCTCCTTATAGGGCTTTCTAATCTTACACGAAACTCTGATTTTCTTTTCAAGGCCAAGGAAGTAATTTTTGCCGTCCCTTCTGCTTTGTTCGAGGCAGAACGGTTCATAGGGTTTACTTTTACGATCATATTGATCGTGTTTTCAATATACAATCTATTTCAAACCATTTTAAATCATTCCGTTAGTTCAATCGAGGAACAGAAAAAATTTCATGCCTTATTCGACCAGGCCTACTCATTCATTACCCTTCTCGATGTTGAGGGGAGGGTGATGGAAGTGAACCAGGCAGCATTATTCTATGTAAATAAGAAATCCGAAGAGCTCAAGGGACAGTATTTCCCAGATACCCCATGGTGGAACCATAACCCACAAACGAGGCATGTAATCGAAAACATGCTTAAAGCATGTATGGCCGGGGATTTCAAACGCTTCGAAATATCTCATTCCAACCTGGAAGGAAAGATTAATATTTTTGATTATACATTGAAACCAATTTTTGGTGACAACGACTTAATTAAACTGATAATTGCCGAAGGGCGGGATATCACAAAAATAAAACGTGCTGAACAAGCCCTAATTGAAAGTGAAGAACGGCTCACCGCTTTTTCCGAATCAACTTTTGAAGGTTTAATCATCCTAAATCAGAACCGGATCATCGATGCAAACGATTCTGCTCTGAAGATGTTCGGTTTTTCAAGACCTTCCGACGTGATTGGACATAAAACGGTCGACAATTTTGTGAAAGCCAGTGACAAGAAAAAGATAACAGACTTCATCTTACAGGGCATACATTTTCCCACCGAAATGATTGGGTTAAAGAGTAATGGCACTGAAATACCCCTTGAAGTTCAGGGACGTGAAATTATGTACCGGGGAGAACCTCATTTCATTATTGCGATCAGGGATCTTTCGGAAAGAAAAAGGGCACAACAAGCCCTGATCGATAGTGAAGAAAAATACCGCCTCATTGCAGAGAATATTAATGATGTTATTTGGAAAATTGATTTGAATCTGAACTTCACTTATATCAGTTCTTCAGTTTTTACGATGCTGGGCTATACAGTTGAAGAAGCAATGGACCTGAGCCTCGATAAAATATTTTCAGTACGCGACTACCATAAATTATTGAGACTCATCGTTCAGAAAAAAAACATGTTCTTTGAAGGGGACAAACAGGTCTTGGAACAGATTTCATTCGAGGCTCTTGCCTTCACGAAAAATGGGGAACCAATTTGGATACAACTTAATGCCCGCCCAATCCCGTCCTCGTTTTTAAAACCAATCGAAATACTTGGAATCATTCGCAACATCGACCCATTGAAACGAGCCCAAATCGATCTTAGCGCCAATGAACAACGCTTGATCAGGCAAAATGAAGAATACGAAAAATTAAATGAAGAATTAAAGGAGCTAAATATTAAGTTGCTAAACGCCAAAGACAAAGCCGAGGAAAGTGATCGCCTCAAATCGTCGTTTCTGGCTAACATGAGCCATGAAATCAGGACTCCCATGAACAGCATCATTGGTTTTTCTAAGATGTGCCTTCGGGATCAGCTCGACGAAGATAAAAGAAAAAAATATGCCGGTTATGTAATTGAAAACGGAGAACAGTTGCTTTCTATAGTAAACGATATTCTGGATCTCTCGAAAATAGAAGCAGGTCATATCAAAATAAAACCTGTGATTTTTTGCCTCAATGGATTAATCGACAACCTTTATCTTAATTTCCAACAACACAACACGAAAGGATTATTGTTGATGAAACAAAAAGGGTTACCCGACAGTTTATGTCAAGTTCTGGGCGACAAGGTAAGGTTGACACAAATTTTAGGGAATTTGTTGAATAATGCAATGAAATTCACAAACAAAGGGCATATTCGATTCGGCTATACCCTATCCGACCGACAAATACAGTTTTCGGTCGAAGATACTGGTATTGGTATTAAACCTGAACTTCAAACCGCAATTTTTGAACGCTTTCGCCAAGCCGACCCTGAAACAACAAGAATTTATGGCGGTACAGGTTTAGGACTCGCTATTTCTAAAAAACTCATAGAAATGATGGAGGGCAAAATTTGGTTGAATTCGGAATATGGGAAAGGCTCAACCTTCAGTTTTTCAATCCCTTATTTTCCTGCGGACAATATAGTCAACAAAGAAGATGAACTAGTAAGTAACGGAATTCCAGTAACAATAGACGAACGACCGGTCATATTGATTGCAGAGGATGAAGAAAGTAATTTTATCTATTTAAA
>CAZSIK010000422.1:0-2431 GCA_964606515.1 uncultured Prolixibacteraceae bacterium | reverse complement strand
TTCAGGCTGAAGTTTTCGGTAACGGCAAGTGCCGATCCTGCGAACATGGGGGAAGTACAAGGCGGGGGGTATTACTTCACCGGCGAACAAGTTACTTTTCTTGCTACTGCAAACCAAGGTTATCGTTTTGTAAACTGGACTGAAAACAGTGCAGAAGTTTCCACTTCGGCTAACTATGTTTTCAACGCGGGTTCAAACCGCAACCTGATCGCTCATTTTGAGGAAATTTCTCCTGAAATTCTTGAAACTTTACCAATTGGAAATTTAACCTTAAATATGGGAGATATTGAGTGTTATAACGCTACACAATACATTACCGTGGCTGGTGGGGGAAGTGAAGTGGAATTTTTACCTGGATCGGCCGCGACCTTGATCGCGGGAAATTCAATCCGGTTTTTACCCGGATTCAATGCACTGAACGGAAGCACCGTTTCGGCCTACATCACGACCGACCAAACGTTTTGCCCCCCATTACAACCCGAGTTGTTTTCTCCTTCCTTGACAGGAAAAAGCAGCGAAATAATAACCACCGGCAGTGCTTCATTTCATCACCAAGCACCTGAAAAAATCAAAGTATATCCCAATCCTTGCAAGAACAGGTTTACTGTTGAATACAGATCACTTTCAGGTAAAGCAACCCTTGCTATTATTGATGTATCCGGGAAAAAAATCCAATCAAGGGAAATCAGTGAAGCAAACAACAAGGTTGAAATTTCGAATTTAAACAAAGGAATGTATCTTATCCATTTGCAAGACATGAAAAGCACCTTCACCTATCGGGTCGTCGTTACAGAATAATCGAGCTGAAAAACTTCAATTTTTGGAAAGATAAACTCATTTTTATATTTGAAAGATTCAATAATATAAAAGACTTTTCCTTACCTTTAGTAACTATAAACTAAAGAGATAGGTCATGGACTCTGTATTAATTCCGTACAAAAAAGGTCAAATTCCAACATTAATCCTCCTATTTTCGATCTTAATCCATTTCTCAGCCATGAGTCAATCCCAAACTAGGGTTGATAGGCTGAAGGCCCTTTCCCGATCAGAAACCCAACAACATCAACTCCGACAGGAAGAAGCACGCCAATGGGCCTTGCAAAACAAAGTTCCTGTGCGTTTCAAGAAGAATGAAGTTTTATACGAGCTTCAATTTATCGATGAAGAGGGGAAACCGCAATATTTTCAAACTGATAATGCCATTGCAGCACAAACCATTTCCACCAATAAAATACATCCTTCGGGGGGTTTAGGACTGAACCTCACCGGTGCCGGCATTGTGGTGAGGATATGGGATGGAGGCATTGTTTTGGATACGCATCAGGAGCTGAATATGAGGGTTACCAATGTCAATACTTCCTCTGTTGAAAACCACGCCACTCACGTAGCAGGTACCATCATGGCCTCAGGATTGGTGACAGCAGCAAAGGGGATGGCTTATCAGTCGAGCGTGCGTTCGTTCGACTGGAACAACGACATTGCCGAAATGGCCAGCGAAGGGGCCAACGGGGCCCTGATCAGCAACCACTCGTATGGCTTTGTCAGGGGCTGGTCAAATGGGGTTTGGTACGGCAACACCAGCATCAGCACCCAGGAGGATTACCTGTTCGGGTTTTACGACAGCAATGCCAAAGCTTGGGATAATGTAGCCAACAACGCCCCCTATTTTTTAATCGTGAAATCGGCAGGAAACGACCGTGGCGATTCAGGAGAAGGCTATCCTGCTGATGGTCCTTACGACTGTATCGGCCAACAGGGAGTTGCTAAGAATGTGCTTACCGTGGGGGCAGCAAATGATGTTCCTGGAGGGTACAGCAATCCCAGTGATGTGGTGATGAGTAGTTTCAGCTCGTGGGGCCCGGCCGACGACGGCAGGATCAAACCCGACATTGTGGCCAATGGGGTTGGAGTTTATTCAAGCATCACCACCAATAACTCGAGCTATGCTTCGTATAGCGGCACCTCGATGGCCTCGCCCTCGGTTTCAGGTTCTTTGACGTTATTGCAGCAACATCACAACAACCTCAAGGGCAGCTTCCTGCTGGCTTCAACCCTTAAAGCACTGGTGATCCACACTGCCGATGAAGCAGGAACAAATACAGGCCCCGATTATCAGTTTGGCTGGGGACTGATGAACACGGCCAAAGCCGCCACCATGATAACCAACGATGTGAGCTCCAATGTGCTATCGGAACATGTACTTGCCAACGGGGGAAGCTACACACGGCAGGTTATCGCCAACGGGGCCGAACCCCTGAAAGTAACCATCGTGTGGAACGACCCCTCGGGCAACCCGGTTACTGCCTCGCTCGACCCGGCTACCCCCATGTTGGTTAACGACCTTGACCTGAGAATTACCCGTTCGTCGAGCACCTATTACCCTTGGAAACTCGACCGGAACAACCCGGCCAATGCTGCAACCAACTCGTCG
>CAZSIK010000421.1:0-2442 GCA_964606515.1 uncultured Prolixibacteraceae bacterium | reverse complement strand
GACGGATACGGAAGTTGCGATTTATATGCATCGGTGCAGGATAACGGGATATGGACTCAACCTACGAACTTGGGCAGGCCTCTGAATTCCAGGGCATGGGATGCACAACCTTCGCTTTCGGGCGATGGCAGGTTTCTGTATTTTTCAAGCAGAAGAGAAGGGGGTTTTGGAGGAATGGATATTTGGAGGTCGAAGGTAAGGCTTCTTCAAAATGAAATTATTTTTGAAGAACCTCAGAACCTTGGGGCCAGGATCAATACCCCTCATAACGATTTTTCTCCCTTTATCCATCCCGATGGCTTCACCCTGTATTTTTCGTCTGATGGACACCCTGGTTTTGGAGGAGCCGATTTGTTTGTTGCAAGGTGGAACGGAGCAGAATGGAATATCCCTGAAAACTTGGGTTATCCAATTAATTCGGCATTCAACGATGAAGGGATCGTGATTTCGCCTTCAACAGCCACCGCCATATTTTCTTCCGACAGGCCAGGCTCGAATGCTGGTTCAAAAGATCTTTATCAGCTTGTATTGCCACAGGATGTGTTGCCTGAAAAAGTGGGGTACATGAAAGGTTTCGTTGTGGATGCCCTCAGTAAGAAGAAACTGAATGCGATAATCCTGCTTTCGGAAGCTGGCAGTGCAATTCAACAAGCCATCGTTTCCGATAGCCTTGAGGGATTTTCCTTAACCTTGAAGGCAAATCAGGATTATGCCTTGAATATTTCCGAGAATGGCTATCTCTTTTTTTCCGGTCATGTTCGTCTCGATAAACCCCTGAGTAAAGAAAATGCCGTAGTCAGAAATTTTGAATTACGAAAGGTGGAAGTTGGGCATAGTGTGATTCTCAACAATCTATTCTTCGATTTTGGTCGTGCAGACTTGAAACCCGAATCGTATGCTGAACTCGACAAAGTGCTTGTTTTTTTGAAGGAAAATCCAAGCTTAAAAATTGAAATATCGGGTCATACTGATAATCTGGGTACCCGACAATATAATATGGATTTATCGGAAAGGAGGGCTCAAACAATTGTCGTGTATCTGTCGAAATCGATACCAGCCGGGCGTTTGAGCAGTAAGGGTTTTGGGCCTGATTTTCCAATTGCTGAAAACGACAGTGAAGAAGGACGGTCAAAAAACCGCCGTTCGGAAATGAAAATAATTGAGAAATAAAAACGAAGGGGCTTTTCAGGGCCCCTTCATTTATATTCTATTTTGCTTAATTACCAGGCAAAAAGCGGAAAATCTTTCATGGTGTGGTTTACCTTGGCCCGCACGGTATCGATGACCTTTTCGTTTTCAAAATCAGCAATAACGGTATCGATCATTTCAACGATTAGCGGCATCAGGTTTTCTTTTAACCCACGTGTAGTAATGGCTGGTGTACCCACGCGAAGTCCCGAGGTTTGAAAGGGCGACCGGCTGTCGAAGGGAACCATGTTTTTATTGATGGTCAGATCGGCTTTTACCAAGGCGTTTTCGGCCTGTTTCCCGGTAAGGTCGGGATATTTGGTACGCAGGTCAATCAGCATTGAGTGGTTGTCGGTGCCATCGGATATTACCTTGTAGCCCAGATCGATAAACGCTTTTGCCATTATTGCGGCATTGGCTTTAACCTGGCTTTGGTATTCTTTGTACGAAGGCGAAAGAGCTTCTCCGAAGGCTACTGCTTTGGCTGCAATAACATGTTCTAGCGGACCGCCCTGTTGCCCCGGGAACACCGATGAATCGATCACTGCCGACATCATTTTGGTTACTCCTTTAGGTGTTTTGTGTCCAAACGGGTTTTCAAAATCTTTACCGATCAGGATGATTCCGCCACGGGGCCCACGAAGGGTTTTGTGCGTGGTAGAGGTAACAATATGTGCGTATTTTACAGGATTATTGAGCAAACCTGCAGCGATTAAACCTGCTGGATGGGCCATATCGACCATCAATAGAGCCCCAATCTGATCGGCAATTGCCCTCATTCGTGCATAATCCCACTCACGAGAATAGGCTGAAGCACCGGCAATAATCAGTTTAGGCTTGTGTTCCAGGGCCAGGGCTTCCATCTCGTCGTAATCGACCCTTCCTGTTTCTTCTTTTACATGATAGGCAATGGGACGATAAAGAATACCGGATGAATTCACCGGAGACCCATGCGAGAGGTGGCCTCCGTGCGATAAGTCGAGTCCCAGAAAGGCATCACCGGGTTTCAGTATTACCCCCAATACGGCAGCATTGGCCTGAGCTCCCGAATGAGGTTGCACGTTGGCATACTCGGCATTGTATAACTGTTTGATGCGGTCGATGGCCAATTGCTCGGTCATATCTACATATTGACAGCCACCATAATACCGGTGCCCCGGATATCCTTCAGCATATTTATTGGTCATAACTGAACCCATGGCTTCCATTACCTGGTCGCTTACAAAGTTCTCACTCGCAATGAGTTCGATTCCA
>CAZSIK010000420.1:0-2444 GCA_964606515.1 uncultured Prolixibacteraceae bacterium | reverse complement strand
CAAGAATGCCGTTGCAGGCTGCTTCTTGCGAATGAAATACTTTGGCTGTTCCATTAAACTGGTAAACCGAAGGATCAACACCTGCAGTTTTGACAATGCAGCCGTCTTCGGCAATATTCCCAAAGAGTACGGCAAGCCCTCCTTCTTTATTATAAGCATGTTCAAAGTTGCGGATACAACCGCTTGCCCGGTCGGTGTCCAACGCTTTAAAATAATTCTCCTGCGATCCCATCACCAGATTTCGGCGATAGCCAGGAGCAGAAGCATAAATTTTTTTAGCTTCTTCCTTGCATCCTGGCCTCATGATGTCGTATTGATCAAGTGCCTGATCAAGAGAAAGCCCATCAACCCTAACAGTTGAGGTGTCGAGAAGGCCTAAACGGTCGAGTTCGCCCATAATGCCCAGGATTCCACCGGCACGGTTCACGTCTTCCATGTGATAGGCCGAACTCGGGGCTACCTTGCATAAATTGGGAACCCGGCGTGAAAGGGCGTCGATGTCTTTCATCGTAAAATCAACTTCGGCTTCGTGGGCAATGGCCAATAAATGCAAAATGGTATTGGTGCTTCCCCCCATGCCAATGTCGAGGGTCATGGCATTCATGAAGGCTTCGCGGGTGGCAATGGAGCGGGGTAGGACCTTGTTGTTTCCTTCGTTATAATATTCGAAAGCCATTTCGACAATACGGTCGGCCCCCATTTCGAATAATTTGTTACGCATGGCATGGGTGGCCACAACAGTTCCATTACCGGGGAGTGCCATACCGATGGCCTCGGCCAACGAATTCATCGAGTTGGCCGTGAACAATCCCGAGCATGAGCCACAAGTGGGGCAAGCATTTTGTTCCACTTCTTCAATGGTTTCGTCGCTAATTGCCTGGTCGGCTGCCATAACCATGGCATCTACCAGGTCGAGTTTTTTACCAGCACCATCACCGGCTTCCATTGGGCCACCCGATACAAAAATAGAAGGGATGTTCAGACGCATTGCAGCCATCAGCATGCCAGGGGTAATTTTGTCGCAATTCGAAATGCAAATCATGGCATCGACTGTGTGGGCGTTGCACATTTATTCCACACTGTCGGCAATCAAATCGCGCGAGGGGAGGGAATAAAGCATTCCTTCGTGGCCCATGGCAATCCCGTCGTCGATGGCAATGGTATTGAATTCGGCTGCAAAACAGCCTTTTGCTTCGATTCTTTTTTTGATCATTTGCCCCACTTCATGCAGGTGAACATGACCAGGCACCATCTGCGTAAAAGAGTTTACAATGGCAATGATTGGTTTTTTGAATTGTTCTTCTTTCATTCCGTTAGCCCGCCATAGGGCTCTGGCTCCAGCCATTCTTCGGCCTTCGGTTGAGGTTGCACTTCTAAGTTTGTTCATATTTTCATTTTTTTACTATAAAAAAAAACCATCCTCTTTTTGAGAATGGCCTGCATTGTATTTTGTATTGATTGTACTACATACCATTCTCACTTTTTAAAAATGAGGACCACCACCACTAGGACGACGGTTAATACTGCTGGTATGTTGAACAAATTTCTCATGGTTGTTTCTTAATGGCAACAAATGTAAAAATAAAATTCAAAAAACAAAATCCGATACCAAAAAAGTTCCCCGATGCTCCCAATTTGTTAAAACGAATGGATGGGGAAAAGCAACCCTGTTTTTTTAATTTGTAATTTGCTATATCTTTAGCCTCTTAATCGAACAACCACATGGACCTACTAAAGCCAAAAGAACTGATTGATGCACAACCTCAATTGAAATATTTTGGGGGTGAGGCTTTTGCAAAATTTCTGATGCATCTTTTAAGGTTGAATAAAATTAATAGCCTTTACTCTGAATTTTATGGAGAAAGCGGTCTTGCTTTCATTAATAAATGGCTTGAGGTTTTGGAGATCAAGTATGAGCTTCTGGAGTCGGATTTAAAAAAATTACCTGCCACAGGAGGATTTATCACTGTTTCAAATCACCCTTTCGGGGGGCTTGATGGTATCCTGCTGATGAAAATTCTGGGTGAAATCAGGCCCGACACCAAGGTGCTTGCCAATTTCCTTCTCACCCGGGTTGAGCCCTTGAAACCGTTTTTTCTGGCGGTTAATCCTTTTGAAGAACGAAAAGGAAGCTTTTCGAGCATGGGCGGGCTGAAAATGGCCATCAACCATGCACGCGAAGGTGGGGTATTGAGCATCTTTCCAGCTGGCGAAGTTTCAAGTTATGATCATTATTACAACATTACCGATCGGGAGTGGCAATTCCCAGTAATTAAACTGATCAGGAGCGCCAATGTACCCGTGGTGCCAATCTACTTTAGTGGGGCCAATTCACGTCTTTTTCATATTCTGGGCATGATTCATCCCCGGCTCCGTACCATAAAGCTTCCTTCCGAGATCTTTAACAAAAAGAACAAGGTAATCACCATCCGGATTGGCAATCC
>CAZSIK010000419.1:904-2458 GCA_964606515.1 uncultured Prolixibacteraceae bacterium | reverse complement strand
AAAACAACTCTTCCTTTGGCCTACGCACCTTGGCTTTCCTGCTTAACACATCGTTGGCTTCATCGCGATAGCCCAGGGTCATGACCAAGGTACTTCGCAATCCCTTTTCCCGCAAACCAAGCGCTCTATCTAGTACTTCCGGGTCGAAACCTTCCATCGGGGTTGCATCGACCCCCACCTCGGCAGCAGCAACCAGACCCATTCCGAGGGCAATATAGGTCTGCCGTTGGTTCCATTCAACGAGTTGCTCCGGAGAACGCCGGGCAATGCTGGCTTTAATCCGATCACGGAATGCGGCAAGCGATTCAGCGCTTTCGTTCCTTGTTTGCGAAACATTCAGGAGGTACCGGTCGATCATTTCATCGGAGTAATTTTCCCAGGCAGCAAAAACCAGAACATGCGAGGCCTCGGTTACCTGGGGCTGATTGTTGATGGCCGAACGGATACTTTGCCTTACTTTTTCATCGGCTATTACTAAAACAGTATACGGCTGCAAACCCATCGACGATGGTGAAAGACGGATGGCTTCCAGAATGTGTTCCAGTTTGTCATTGTTTACCTTTTGTCCGTTCATCCGTTTGGTGGCATAGCGCCAATTCAGGTATTGTATCGTGTTCATATTTTTAAGTTGAATATTTAAACAACAATACAACAGGGATAGGGTACAATTGTTCTGTGATGTATTTTTCCAAATCAATTGATTACTTTTGAAAAAGGATCAAAAACGAATTGCTATGTTGTGCAAATTAATTGTTACTGCGCTGATTTATTTTGTCTTATCATCGGTGCAGCCTGCATCCGGTTCCGAAATCAAGTATCAAGCACTCGATCCATCCTCTCCGGTTTTATACCTGAATGGGGTTGTATCCTACCAAGGTAAACAGTTTACCTTGGGCAAATATTGTTTTTTTGTCGACGGCCAGCTTTCCGATGAAGAGGCTTCTGTTTCTCCTTTTGTATTCAATTCATTAAACGAGGCGCTCGATAAAATCCATGGAGGTACTGAGCAAGTGCCGATGACCTTGCTCATTGCGCCTTACGTATATTGGATCGACGATCCCGACGATGAATCGATCCGAAGGCCGGTTGAGGGGAATGTGCCTTTCGGTAGGATCGTAAAAACCAACTGGCTTACTTTTTATGGGCTAAGCCCGAAGCCTGAAAACGTGGTAATTGCAAGTAACCGTGGCCAAACTTTAGGTGCCGAGGGAAACTTCACTATGTTTTATTTTGATGGCGATGGAATCTGTTTCGAGAACGTCACTTTGGGAAATTACTGCAATGTAGATCTCAAATATCCACTAAAACCAGCATTGAACAGAAAAAAACGATCGCCAACCATTGTACAGGCCCAACTGGCTTTGTGCAATAGCGATAAGGTGGTGGCACGGAATACCCGGTTTATAAGCCGCCTGAACTCGTGCCCCATGGTTGGCGCTGTACGTGCCTATTTTGAAAATTGCTATTTCGAATGCACCGACGATGCCCTTTGCGGAACCGGTGTCTATTACCAATGCCGATTTACTTTTTTCAGCTCGAAACCTTTTTACAGCA
>CAZSIK010000419.1:0-884 GCA_964606515.1 uncultured Prolixibacteraceae bacterium | reverse complement strand
CTTACCCAGGGCCGGCAATATTTTGTAAAGGTGGGAACCCCGGTCACCCTGGTCGATGTGCGCTTCCATCACGCATCCGACTCGCTTTATATAGGCTGGATACAGGATGCCCCCGGCACCTTGCGTTGCTACTCGCACAACCTTACCTTGAATGGTAACCCGATATCGATACAAGCCGACAAACCCGAAGTGAATGTTTCCCTGACCGGAAGCGAAACACTTAAGGCATTTAAAGTTGAAGAAGGTGGCAAGGTGCAGTACAACTTATTCAACCTGTTGCGGGGAAACGATGATTGGAATCCTACCGGAATGGAAACACTCACGCCCCATTTGGCAACCCGTATTTTCTGCACGCCTTCGGCAAAGGTTGAAAGCGGGGTTTCAGGTGCCCTTTTAACAGCTGAGGTAAAACGATTCTACAATGTGCCATCCCACGAGGAAGTATTTTGGAAAATTGACGAATGCGATAAATCTTTTTTAGAACTGGATAAGCAACCTGATGGAAGCTGTAAAATTAGCGGTACAAACGAATTTGATGAAACTAAGTCGGTAATCGTAACGGCTTATACAACCTCAGGTTTGGTCGGAGCTACCGAGGTAAGTGTTTCGCCCCGGTTTTTGGAAGCTCCTGATTTTTTAAAGGAACCACAGCTGGTTTTTAAAAATGATGAATTGATACTCGATTATCAGCTTGATTTACAGGAAAGGGCCGATCAGTCGCTGATTACCTGGTACCGCTGCAAACCCGATGGCAGCAGTCCGATAAAAGTAGCTGTAAGCAGGTTGAACCAACCCTTGAAGGTGTATAATCTTACTCCTGAAGATGCAGGCTATTCGATAATGGCCACCATTGAGCCCAAACATGTACGTTGTTATGCCGGAAA
>CAZSIK010000418.1:0-2512 GCA_964606515.1 uncultured Prolixibacteraceae bacterium | reverse complement strand
TGGAATTGTGCCATAAAAATGTTCAAAGAAAAGCCGTTCTTTGGTTGGGGTCCAGGAACCTACGCGATGGAATACGGCCCCTTTCAATTGAAACGCGACCGAACCATCATCAGTACCAATTATGGCGATGGAGGGAATGCACATAGTGAATATCTTGGGGCCATGGCCGAATCGGGGATTTTTGGTGTACTCACGTATGTTTTGGTTGTGGTTTTCGTTATGTATTTTGGCATTAATGCCTATTCAAGGGCACGCGATCGCAAGACCCGTACCATGGCTCTTTCGGCAATTATCGGCTTGTCGACCTATTATTTTCACGGGATACTGAACAACTTTCTGGATACCGACAAAATCTCTTTACCCTTCTGGGGTTTTACGGCCATGCTGATTGTAATCGACCTTCAAACCCGACTAGAAGAGAAGTTGCTTTTAAGTAAAGGCAAGAAAAAGGAGAATTAAATCAATACACTAAGGTGCCTATTTTTTCGCCCGAAAGCAACTTGACCAGGTTTCCGGGGGTATCCATATCAAACACGATGATGGGCATGTTGTTTTCCTTACACAAGGTAGTGGCAGTTAAATCCATAATTTTCAATCCCAGTCGGTAAACTTCATCGTACGTGATCGATTCGAATTTGGTCGCTGAAGGATCTTTTTCAGGGTCAGCAGTATAAATTCCGTCCACACGGGTGCCTTTAAGCATGACATTGGCTTCGATTTCGACAGCCCTTAAGGCCGAAGCAGTATCGGTAGTGAAAAACGGGTTTCCCGTTCCTGCCGAAATAATGGCAACCTGGCCATGAGTTAAGGCATCACATGCTTTCTCTTTTGCATAGTATTCTCCGATAGGCTCCATCCTGATGGCAGAAAATACACGGGCCGGTACTTCTACTTTCTGCAAAGCCGATTGAAGGGCCAGACTGTTAATTACAGTGGCCAGCATGCCCATTTGGTCTCCTTTTACGCGATCGAAGCCTTTGGCGGCACCGCTCAGTCCCCTGAAAATATTTCCGCCGCCGATAACGATGGCCACTTCAATTTTCATTTGTACAATCTCTTTGATTTGTTCAGCATATAAAGCCAATTGTTCGGGATCAATTCCATAACCCTTTGATCCCATGAGCGATTCGCCCGAAAGTTTCAACAAGATTCTTTTAAAGCGTTTATTCATTGTAATACTGTATCTGATAATTTTTATTCAGCAATTAGCTTCCTTTTTTACTGGAAATTGGTAACAAATATAAGCATTCTTGACCATCCACCTTTTGATTTTTTCCTTCCAGTTGATTTGCGATAAGCGCTTTTTTTACAAGAAGAAAAGAGACTGCATTTTTAAAAAAGTGAGAAAATTTTACTAATTTGGGGTAATTATTGAATATTATATGTAAATTCGATGGCTCAGAGACAAACAAAGCGTTAATCGTTTTCTTATAACTTGGTGATTATGCAAAATGGTAATGAGGCACTGATCTTTGTCGTTGAAGACAATAGAGTATATAACAAATTGATTTGTAGTTATTTGAAAACCAATAACTTTACAAATGTAATGCCTTTCTATTCGGGTGAAGACGCGATTAATAATTTATACCGTAACCCCGACATCATCATCCAGGACTTTCTACTTGATGGAATGAACGGGATTGATGTACTCAAGAAAGCAAAAGAGCAGAACCAAAATATCGAGTTCATTTTCCTATCAGGTCAGGATAATATTGATGTTGCTATCAACACCATGAAATATGGTGCCTACGATTATATTGTAAAAGACCAGATGGCATTAAAAAAAATGGTCAATAAGATCAATAAAATACAGTCGGTGAATAAATTGGTAAAAACCAACAAACGATACCGTTACAGTTTATGGCTTTTTATTGGCATTATCTTGTTAATTGTATTATTGGTGGTCTTTTTTGCTTTCTTTTTTCCCAGTAAATTAATTTAAGCTATGGATGCACGAACTAAAGCAATTGTTGCCCATCTAACCATTGTGGGATGGGTTGTAGCACTAATCATGAACGGCAGTAACAAGGAAGAGTATACCAGTTTTTACCTGAGACAAACTTTAGGGCTTTATATTGTAGGTTTGGTCCTATCCTGGATACCAATTATTAACATCATTTCCTGGTTGGTAGTATTCGCATTTTGGTTGCTTAGTTTTATCTATGTAATTCAAGGCCAAATGAAAGCAATCCCGTTTGGTGAGTTTTTTCAAGATTGGTTCAAAGGCTTGTAGTAAATTAAAAAGCAGCCAGAATTAAATCAATATCTTTTGCAGTAAGGTCGAATTTGAAGCCAACATCCTTGTTGGTGAGTATTCCGTTGTAAATATAAATGCCTTCTCGAAATCCTTTCTGATTTTTTGCATAGTGGGCAATACCTCCCATTTCTCCCAGTTCGAGTAAGATTGATGCGAAAATATTGCTCAAGGCAATAGTGGTGGTACGCGATACAGTTGAAGCGATATTGGGTGCGCAGTAATGGATTACCCCAAATTTATCGTAGGTAGGGTTTG
>CAZSIK010000417.1:0-2514 GCA_964606515.1 uncultured Prolixibacteraceae bacterium | reverse complement strand
GGCCACATTGATCAATCCGGATACAACTATGCTGTCGCCAGCTTGCAACCCTTCGCTTACTTCAACCTTTTTCCCTAAAATAGCGCCCACCAAAATGTCGCGGCGTTGGGCCATACCCTGGTTCACCACAAAAACGCTTGCCGATTTCACGCTACCGCTTACTGCATTCCGGGGAATGAGCAGGCCTTTTGTTTCGGTATCTGAATCGAATAAGGCAGTAAGATACATCCCCGCCTTCAGACTTTTTTTCTCGTCGAGGATAATTTCAAGAGGAAAGCTTAACCCCCTGTCGGCTTTTGCCCCGATAAAGGATAAGGTGCCGGAAAATGATTCACCAGAAAGGGCACTACAGGTAAGCGCCACCTTCTGACCGGTTTTCAGCTTTAACACCTGTTGTTCTGATACCATACAACGCAGTTTCAATTTCGATTCGTCCACAATGTCGAATAAACGGGCGCCCGGATTCAGAAAAGCGCCAATCTGGATGTATTTTTCGTTGATGGTGCCGGCCAGGGGCGACTTGATTGTTGCATCGGCCAACCTCCTTTTGCTCACCAGGTATCGGCTTTCGGCAGCAACCAGCTGATTACGGATATTATCGGCTTGTTGCGCAGTGACTCCGCCCTTTTCGCTTGCGTTTTTAAACCGTTCATAATCGGTTTTTAAGGCATTATAGGCTGCTTCGTTAGCTGCAAAATCAGCTTTCAGCAATTCGTCGTCGACCAGAACCAACGTTTGCCCCTTGCTTACCCGGGCCCCTTTTTCAACCAGGATGCGGGTAACACGCCCCGATACATCAGAAACAAAAGCCAGCTCTTGTACCGGCTCCGTGGTTCCGTTCGAGCTAAAACCTACTTTAAACAATTCTTCTTTAACCACATCGATCCGGACTGGAACTGCCGTTGAAACCGAACCGGCCAATTCGGTTTTCTGCTCGTTGGCTTTTTTATTCATTTTCAGCAAAAACACCATACCGGCTATGACGGCCAATACAATTACTATGTTTATTATTCTTTTCATTGGATACTTCGATATTGATTATTTCTATTTATTTACATCAACTTATTTAACAATTTCCTTAATTGTTCCGTTGGCTTTATGAAGCTCAATCCAGGCTTTCATGCAATTGTTCAGGGCATCGGCATAACTGATCTGCGACTGTACCAGCGAGGAGTTTGCATTTAAAACATCCGACATGGATGCCAGGCCCTGCAGGTAATTCGATTCTGAGATTTTGAAAACCTCTTCAGCAAGTACCTGGTTTTCGCGTTGTGCCATAATGGTTTTTTTGCTGTCGTTCAGTTTTAACAAGGCATTCTGATAAGCCATGGTCAGCGATTTGTTTAAAGAGAGTTCATCTTCTTTCAGTTTCAAGAGTTCAATTTTAGCTCCTTTCAACTTGGCGCTTTTCGACATTCCGGCAAAAATCGGAACCCGAAGATTCAATCCTATTACTGAAGAAGGGTAACTGTAATAGGTATCGCCCCTGAAGAATTCATCGCTCACAAAGTTATGCTGGTAATTGAGCCCCAACGAGAGCGATGGCAATGTTTCGCCCAATACCGATTTCACCTGAAGTTCGCCCATTTTCTGTTGAAATTGAATGATCTGCAAGGGCAACATGCGGTGAGGTTCGAAGCCGGACGCAGGTTCGACTCCCGCCAGCTCCTCAAAAAATTTGAAATCAATAGGAACCAATTCAATAGGTTGGTCCATGGTAAGCCCCATTTGTAATTTCAACAGATTTTTCTGCACCTCGATGGCATTTTTTATGGCGCTTTGCTGTGTGATCAGGTTGACCTTCGTAATCTTTACCCGGTCGACATCGATCTTTTTCATCAAACCATTTTGGTAATTGGCTTCCAGCACAACCAACATTTTATCAATCAAGCCGATGCTTTGCTCCATTTGTTGCGAAGCATAGATGGTTGATTGAATCGCGTAAAACAAGTTGGCTGTTTGCGCAATGATCTCTTCTTCTTTCGATTCAACTCCCAATTCAGCCAGGTTTTCTGCAGTTTTTGTAATCTCCAGCGCGCTAAAAAGCGGGAAATTCAGGATCTGCTGATTAAGGGCAGCGCCCAATCCTGCCGAATAGTCGGTGCCCATCTCGATGGTCATGTACTTGGCCGCATTGGGGTCCTGGGCTGCAGGCGGCAACATTTCGTTGATAAAATTGGGCATGATGAACTTGGGTTTCATCAGGTTGTAGTTCAAGTTACCTGAACCGTTTACCTGCGGAAGTAGGTTCCCTAACATTTCGCGCCGCGCTTCCTTGCTTTTTTCCCTGTCGAGCTGCGACTTCTTTAAACTGTGGTTGTTTTCCAGGGCCAATCCGATGCAGTCTTTCAATTGATCCATGGGCTGAGCCTTTGCTCCAACCCACAGAGCAAAGAAAATAAGGATTAAAATGGTTTTTATGGTACTCATACCGTTCTATTTTGAGTTAATACTAATCTGCCTTTTTCGTTGACCAACGCCCTTAAGTGATAGTTAATCAAATCATCAAAATAA
>CAZSIK010000416.1:0-2543 GCA_964606515.1 uncultured Prolixibacteraceae bacterium | reverse complement strand
CTTCACCATGAAGCAGTCCGTCGGAAACCGGCTTGTTTAGCAAAAACACCAGCAAGGCCGAAAGAAACGATAAAGCAGTCAAACTAAGAAAGGTATTAAAAATGAGGCTCCCTTTTTCTTGTGCTCCGGCACTCGAAAACATGGGCAAAACACCTTTAATGATGCCTTGTACCCAGAAAAGGGAAAAAACACCAGCAATCATCAAAAAGGTTTCGTAAGTACCGATTTGTCCCTGGTCTATTCCCGACTTGGCCAAAAGTACCCCGGTCAGGATCAGCGACGAATACCTCAACAACTGAAAGAGTTGCAGTCCTGAAACGTTCGAAAGTGTGGTATCAATCCTCATAACAAAATTTGCTGCCTACAAAAGTAAATAAAATGGCTAAACCGAGGCATAACGATTTTTTTTAGAATAAATTACCAGTGATACAAGCATTTAGTTTTGAAGTGCCAATTTTTTAAAACTGGCCTTGCCGCAATCTAAAAATAAATACTATATTTGCACCGCAATTTTCAGAAGTTGCAACATGGTGATTGTAGCTCAGTAGGTTAGAGCGCTGGATTGTGGTTCCAGAGGTCGTGGGTTCGAGCCCCATCTATCACCCCTTCAATAACGCGAACAATTTATGGTAATTGTTCGCGCTTTTTTTTTGAGAAACACTCTGGATAACCCTAATTATTAATTCATATAGAATTAAGCTTTTCAAGACCCCCAGGTTTACATTAAATTTCACGATAAAAAAAACATTTTTTACTTTGAAAAACAATTAATTAACGACTAAAACAATGATTTTGTTGAAAACATTTAATAATAAATGCTTGTGTTATTGTCAATTTGCCCTATTTTTAAATCCTGTAATTTTTAATACCAAACATGGAAAAGGATAAACCAGACCTTACCAAACTCGATTTGAACAGTGTGTTCACAAGCAATCTGCCATATATATTCAAAAAATTGAATATCAGCTTAATTGCCTCAACTTACCAGGCTGGTAAAGTCATTTTATTGCGGAACCAGGACAACAAAATCAACACCCATTTCCGCAATTTTATGCGGCCTATGGGCATTGCCGTTAAACCTAACCGCCTGACCATCGGCTGCCAGCGTAGCATCGAATACTACCACAACATGCCGGCCATGATCCCTAAGCTCGAAAATCCGGTTGCCTGCGATGCTTGCTACATTCCACGGCTGAGCCACAACACGGGTGCCATCGACATTCACGAAATGAGTTATGGCAGCGACAACCTGCTTTGGGTGGTTAACACGCGCTTTTCAACCTTGTGTACCATCGACTTCGACAACAGTTTTGTGCCCCGCTGGCACCCGCATTTTATCAGTGCACTGGCGCCCGAAGACCGTTGCCACCTCAACGGATTGGCCATGATCAACGGCAAACCCGGCATTGTTACGGCCCTGGGGCAAACCGATACGGCCAACGGATGGCGCACCAACAAAAAAAATGGCGGCGTACTGATTAACGTACCGCAGAACAAAACTTTGGCTACCGGGCTTTCCATGCCCCATTCGCCCCGTTGGTACAACAACCGGCTGTACATGCTCGAATCGGGCTACGGCACTTTGGTGAGCTTCGATCCCAAAACCCTCGAAAAAACGGTGGTGGCCCGCTTCCCTGGTTTTACCCGAGGCTTGGACTTTGCCGGCCCACTGGCTTTTGTTGGCCTGTCGAAAGTACGCGAAACTGCCACTTTTAGCGATTTTCCCTTGCTCGAAGAACTAAAAGAGCGGGTTTGCGGCGTGTATGTGTGCAACATTCAAACCGGCGAAATTGTAGGCCTTGTACGTTTCGAAGGCGATGTGGAAGAAATCTTTGCCGTACAGGTGCTTCAAAACCAGGCTTTCCCCGAAATGCTTGAACCAACCGACGAACTGATCGACTCGACCTACGAGCTGCCGCCATCCAGCATGAACCAAATTGCCGGAACGTATTCGAAATAGGCGAACATCGTTGGCAATTCAACATGTTCCATTTAAAATGAAGTGAAGGATTTATTAATCAAAAATGAATGACCATATGAAACGAATGAGAACCAGAAACCGGAGGATCGCGACCCTTGGGTTAATTGTCCTACTATCGGCAGGCTTGTCGCTCGACAACATGCTTAAGGACAGGCAAAAAATCAAGAAAGATATTGTTTTTATTGCGCCTAACCTTAAAAACAAAAGCATCATTGCCGACGAACTGGCCGGCGATGCAACGGTGGTGTACCTCTCGGGCGATACCCGTGGTCTTGAGCAAATTGCAGCTTACCTGAAAACGCAGCGCGATATTGAAACGGTGCGTATTTTTTCGCACGGCGACGATGGCTTGCTCGACCTGCCCGGATTGCCCCTAAGCAGCGAAAACATCGAAGCTTTTACCGATGAGCTCCTCGGCTGGAAAGAAGCATTGGCCACCGATGCCGACATTCTGCTCTATGGTTGCAACGTGGCTGCTACCGAAAAAGGCCAACACTTTGTAAACCAACTGGCACAACTTACCGGAGCCGATGTGGCCGCATCGACCAACCGCAGCGGGGGC
>CAZSIK010000415.1:0-2552 GCA_964606515.1 uncultured Prolixibacteraceae bacterium | reverse complement strand
GTCCATAAATTCACTACTTAAGATGAATTTTAAATTGCTAACTCTGAAACAAAAATAACACATGGGTTTCGAGCATTTGATCAAAACATGTTTTGGTTTACCGCTTTAAAACCTAAAATCTGACAGCTTTTTTCCTATCAGATATCAGGTTGAAGAAAGATTGATACTTTTGTAAGATCACCAAAGTATTTTAGAAGAATGCAAACCGAGAAGATCATCGACAATTGCAGGGATTGCAAAAGCACATCAAAATGTTTTCAGCACTTGTTTCCACATGAGCTCGATTTCATCAGCAGCAAAAAGAAGCAACTGATTTACAATCAAAATGAAAGTCTTTTCAAGCAGGGCGCATTTTCGCCTTATGTCCTTTACATTGTTGATGGATTGATCAAGTTGCACCTTCAAACGGGAAACAACAAACGAGTGAATGTCAAGATATCGAAAACCGGCGATTTCTTGGGGTTTACATCCGTTTTTGGCGATCCGTGTTACAGCTATTCGGCTATTGCAATGAAAGATTCAGTGGTATGCATGATCGACAGGCAGGCCTTATTCGAACTGATGAAAAACAACAGCGAATTTGCATTGAAAATTGCTTCGCGAAATTGCCGTGACGAGAAGCGACTTATCGAAATTATTACAGACTTGAACTATAAGCAAATGCGTGGAAAACTAGCTTCGGCACTGTTGTATCTTTCATCCGATGATTTCATTGATTACGCTGTTTTCCAATATTTAACGCGGCAAGATATTGCCGACTTTGCTTCCATTTCGACCGAAAGTGCCATCAAATTTTTAAAAGAATTTGAAAAAGAAGGAATTGTAAACATGAGTGGTAAATGTGTGCGCATAACCGATTCCCAACGTTTGTTTGAAATTGCCGAAAAAGGGTAGGGGTCTTAAGTTGCTATTCATTACGAAAATTAAGAAAGATAATATATAGTTCCTTAATATTCAATTCCTTCTCGTGCTTCAACTCCTTGTGTATAGTAATGTTTGATTTCTTTCATTTCGGTTACCAAATCAGCCGCATCGATCAATTCCTGGGGTGCATAACGCCCGGTAACAACAACTTCGGTATGGGGATGGCGGTTGCCAATAGCTTCGATCAATTCATTCACACTAAATAATTTATAGAAAATGGCAATGTTGGCTTCGTCGAGTACAACCAATTGATACTTGCCCGAATGTAAGATCTCTTTTACCTCCTGTAAGCCCTGCCGTGCGGCATCGATATCGGCTTGTTCGGGTTGTTTCACAATGAAGCAACCACGGCCAAATTGTTTCACTGTAATTAATGGGAGCCATTGTTGAACGGCTTCAATTTCGGAGTAGTTTTTTCCTTTTACAAATTGGGCAAAGAATACATTCATGCCAGCACCGGCAGCACGCAATGCCAGGCCAAAAGCAGCGGTTGTCTTGCCTTTGCCGTTACCAGTGTAAACCTGCAGATAGTTATTCATCGTTTTGTTTGTTGTCCATCGGCGTAAGATGATCCGAATCGCAATTTCGGCAATGCGAAATGGGTTTCATGGCCGAAATGGTTTCCTTGCAGTCGTCGCACTTGTACCAATAGTTTTCGGTTTCGTAGGTTCCACCCTTGATGATAATGGCTTTTCCTTCGACAAAGGCTTTCGATATTTTTTTGCGGGCTTTATCGTATAAACGCGTAAAAGTAGGTCGAGAAATGTTCATTTTCTGAGCAGCATCTACCTGATTCAGATCTTCATAGTCGGCCAGTCGAATGGCTTCGTATTCTTCGTACAAAAGCGTGATCGATTCAAGTTGGCGCATGGGAATACCAAAGGGTTTAAAGCCCTCCATGGGGGGCAACATCGATATTCTGCGGTTACGTATTCGATTGGGCATGATAAAATGTATTGAGTTGCAAAAGTAATCAAATTGATTTGAAGCCATTTGGTTTTGGCATATTTTGTACTACGCTTGCAAAACTCAATTTCGACTTTCTACTCATTTTTTCAATTTTGAAAAGAACGATTTTTATCAATTGTTCAAAACGAAAACATGACGCAAAGAAAGCGAGGTGTTCAAAATAGATCCTATTGTGCCTACTGTGGTTTAAATACTTCCACCACAATAGGCACATAGATCAAAATTAAGATTATCGGATACTCTTCACAAACTCCCGAACCTTCGTTTTTAAATCGCCTTCTCCAGAAATTTTATTGATAAAGGCAGAACCGATGATGCCGCCATTGGCATACTGGCAAGCTCGGTCAAACGAAGCTTTGTCTTTGATGTTGAAGCCAATTTGTGTTGGGTTTTTCAAGTTCAGGCTTTTCACCCGGTTGAAGTATGCTACTTGCTTTCCTTCGTCAACAGCTTTGTTCGCCCCGGTTGTCGATGCCGATGATACCATGTAAATAAAGCCGTTGCAAGCTTCGTCGTAAGCTCGGATGCGTTCGTCGCTGGTTTGCGGCGTAATCAGGAACACATTGCTCAAGTTGTATTTTTCGTACAATGGCTGGTAGTCGCTAAGGTATTCATTCAATGGTATGTCGGGAAGTATTAACCCCGAAACGCCACTCTCT
>CAZSIK010000414.1:2229-2580 GCA_964606515.1 uncultured Prolixibacteraceae bacterium | reverse complement strand
GCCTATACTCTTAACACCTTCGGGAATATTGATCGGAAAATTCCTTCAAAACACAACCAACACCCAAAGTACACCACTAAAAACCAATGCTTCTGCATGGATTGGCATAATTGAACGGATATTAATCCTGATTTTCATTCTCGCTGGGCATTTTCAAGCCATTGGTTTTTTGGTAGCCGCCAAATCGGTGTTCCGCTTCAACGAAATCCAAAAAGAAGGAAACCCCAAAGCCGAGTATTTTTTACTAGGAACGCTGGTTTCGTTTTTAGTTGCGGTGATGGTAGGTTTCGGAATAAAATACGTCATGTATCTTTAAATCAAATAAGTAAACATGCTTGCAAAACGAATTAT
>CAZSIK010000414.1:0-2219 GCA_964606515.1 uncultured Prolixibacteraceae bacterium | reverse complement strand
CTTGCCTTGACATCAAAGACGGTCAGACCGTGAAAGGTATCAACTTCTTAGAAATCAAAGCTGTGGGCGATCCCGTGGAGCTAGGTGCATTGTATGCCGAACAGGGCGCCGACGAACTGGTCTTTCTCGACATAACGGCCACGCACGAAGGTCGCAAAACCTTTGTGGATTTGGTGAAGCGCATTGCCCGCGAAATCAATATCCCGTTTACCGTGGGCGGAGGAATCAGCGAGTTGAAAGATGCCGAAACCCTTTTGAAAGCGGGTGCCGACAAAATCTCGATCAACTCGTCGGCAGTGAGCACCCCAAAGCTCATCGACGACATGGCGCTGAACTTTGGTACTCAGTTCGTGGTGGTGGCCATCGATGCCAAAAACTATGATGGTCGTTGGACCGTAACCGTGAACGGAGGCCGCATCCCTACCGAAAAAGAATTGTTCAGTTGGGCAAAGGAAGCCGAAAACCGTGGTGCGGGCGAAATCCTCTTTACCAGCATGGATCACGATGGCACCAAGAACGGCTTTGCAAATGCCGAACTTTCCAGGATGGCCGACATGCTCAAAATTCCCATCATTGCTTCGGGCGGGGCAGGCACCATGGAGCATTTTGCCCAGGTGTTTACCACCGGGAAGGCCGATGCAGGACTTGCTGCCAGCATTTTTCACTATAAAGAAATAGGCATCCCCGAATTGAAAAAATACTTGAAAACAAAAGGAATCCCCGTTCGTTTGTAAAGGAAAAAAATACGAAAGTGAAACTACAAGTCAGCCCGATTTTGAAATACATTGCCGAGGGCGAACATCAGCAACAGGATTTCAAATTTTGCATCAACGACTCACGGAAGATAGCCCGGACCCTTGTTGCCTTTGCCAACACCGACGGGGGCCGCCTTTTGATTGGCGTAAAAGACAATGGCCGTGTGGCTGGCGTACGTTCCGACGAAGAATACTACATGGTTGAAGCGGCTGCTAAACTGTACAGCAAGCCCTCAATTTTGTTCAACACTGAAGTATGGGATGTGGATGGGAAAATGGTTTTAGAGGTAACTATTGAGCCGGGAAAAGAAAAGCCCTACCTGGCCCAGACCGACGAAGGAAAGTGGCTGGCCTACATCAGGGTGAACGATGAAAATATTTTGGCCAATGCCGTGCTGGTGAAAGCCTGGAAATGGATCAACAACCCAAAAGGCTTGCTGATTAAAATTGACGACCCCCGCCAGAAACTGCTCGAAATGGTTCAATCGTCGGAAAACCCGTTCACCCTGAACAAATTCATGAAAAGCGCCCATATCAGCAGAAGCCTGGCTCAAAATATTTTAGCCGAATTTGTTGCCCTTGGATGCATCAGTACAATTCATTCAGACGGCGCTTTTTCATATAAACCCGTGTCGGAATTCTCGTTCGATCAATTTCCCCCTAAAACCGCAAACCAGCAGGCTACTTTGAAAAAATCAACAAAAAAATAAATGACCAATAAAATATCAACTATTTTTGTCTGAAACCATTCGAACAAGCAAACCATGTTATTCAGCAGCCTTATTTTTATTTTTGCTTTTCTGCCCATCGTCTTAGCTGTTTATTACCTTGTTCCCCGCAGGGGGAAGAACACGGTACTGATGCTTTCGAGCCTGATTTTTTACCTATGGGGCGGCGTTTCTCTTTCAGCCATCCTGCTTGCATCCATACTTTTCAATTATCTTTTTGGACTTTGGATAAACAAATGGGAACGAGGAAAGAAAGTTCCACTTGTTATGGGGATCATATTTAACTTATTGATGTTGGGAACTTTTAAATATGGAAATTTCCTTGTTGAAAACATCAATCACTTACTTAACCTCGCGGGCATCAATCCGGTTAAAGACCCGGGGATCATACTCCCCCTTGGAATTTCGTTTTTCACCTTTCAAGCCATGTCGTACCTGATTGATGTATACCGGAAAGAGACCCCTGTTCAAAAAAATTTATTTTATCTGGCGCTTTATATTTCCTTTTTCCCCCAATTAATTGCAGGCCCCATTGTTCGCTACCACGACCTGGCCCCTCAATTGTTGAGCCGAAAAGAAAGTTTGCCCTTATTTACCCGTGGTGTTGAACGGTTCATGATTGGCCTTGTAAAAAAGGTAATCATTGCCAATCAGTTTGCCATTATCTCACGTGAAGCGTTTTCAATACCGGTTGATGTTTTACCCCAGCCTCTGGCCTGGGCAGGCATGATCAGCT
>CAZSIK010000413.1:0-2594 GCA_964606515.1 uncultured Prolixibacteraceae bacterium | reverse complement strand
CGAAACGGCAATTGGTAACCGAACCGATCCGGCACGATTCAAGATCGAGCCCATCGCCATTTTGTGAATAACTGGGATTTCGTACGTTGATGTTATTTATGGTAATGTGCTCACACATTAAAGGATGAATGTTCCACGCGGGCGAATTTTGGAAGGTCGGGCCTTCGAGCAATACTTTTTTACAAGCAATCAGGCTGATCATCACCGGCCGGAAGAAATCCTTGATTTCGTTCATCAATGCCGGGTTTTCTTTCCCGGGAACCTTTCCTGAGCGCATCAGTTGTTCGCCCTTTAAAACATTTTCATGGGGATACCAAAGCCGGTCGTTTTCTACAACTCCCCCACTTTTAACCAGACGATTCCAATGAGGCGGGGTTACCTTTTCGCGCTTAACCTGCCGCCACACATGACCATTCCCATCGATTACCCCGTTACCGGTAATGGCTATATTTTCAAGGTTTTTACCCGATACCGGCGACTGGCACCTGGGTGCGGTTAGTCCCTCGTAATAGCTATCGATTAATGGATACAGGCTTTTATCGGTACTAAAAAGCAACAAAGCCCCATCCTGTAAATGGAGGTTCACGTTGCTTTTCAACACGATGGGCCCGGTAAGCCATACCCCGTTGGGCACCAGCACGACCCCACCCCCTTTTTGCGAGCAATCGGCAATGGCCGCGTTCAGGGCCTTAGTGTCGAGAGCAAATCCATCGCCTATGGCACCATACTTTTTCACATTAAAAGTATCTGTTTTAAAAACAGGAACTTGAACCAAAGGCATTTCAAACGGCAAATCGAATTTCTTCGACCAATCGATGGTTTTCGGGTTTTGAGCACCAGAAATTTGTGGCCCTGCCATCAACCCAACAATAACTACAGCAACAAAACAATTTTTTATTTTCATGATTTCTTATTTCTTATTCCTTTCTCCTTTTTATTAACCACATACGCACGTAGGACACATAGGGGAATTCAGTAGATTTGCTTCTCTTATTCTTTGACTAAAGCCTTTATTTCAGGAAGCAATTTTTCAAGTTCTTTCACCACCTTCGAGGCGATTAGGGTAGCCCCATCGCGGTTCAGATGGGTATTGTCTTCTTTCCCCTCGGGATGATTGGGGTGTTCGCCTGGTTTTAAATGAAGGTAGAGCGACTTGGAGCCTTCAATGCCTTTTTCAAGAATCCATTCTTCAGTAATAATTTGTAAATCGATTAAGGGAACATTCATTTCCTTGGCTACCGAACGCACCACCTCAGGATAAGCCCCGTGCGTATCGATAAGGGTTCCTTTTTCGTTGAAGTTCCTTCTTACAATTGAAGTAAGCATAACAGGAATGGCTCCCTTTGCACGGGTTTCGAGGACGTATTTTCGCAGATTCTGACGGTATCCTGTATATGGATTGGTAAACCGATCAGGCGACTGGTCCTTCTGGTCGTTGTGCCCGAACTGGATCAACACGTAATCGCCCGGTTTCAACTGCTCGTGTACCTTGGCCCATCGGCCTTCGCCAATAAAACTTTTTGAGCTTCGGCCATTCACTGCATGGTTTTGAATCTCTACCTTATTGGTATCAAAAAATTCCGGCAGCATTTGCCCCCAACCTGTTTCAGGAGCAGCTTTTTCGCTCTTGTTGGCCATGGTTGAATCGCCAATGGTGAAAATTGTAATCACCTGACTGGGATTATGGAAACTACAAGTAAGAACTAATACAGAAATGACTGCAAGTAAGGTGCGAATTTGTTTCATCTATAAACATTTATAAATTAATCTATAAAACTTTTCCAAAGTATTAAAAACTTTGGAAAAGTTAGCGCTATTTATCGACTCTGAACCAATCGACATCGGCGTAGCCGGCATTGTTGATGTTGCCTTCGCGCAGGGCAACAAATCCCACTTTGGTACCGATCCATTGCCCTTCGCTGGCGGTAAATTCTTCACCAGCTTTGATGAATTTAACTCCGTCGGTACTATAGTAGAACTGGCATTTCGCCTGGTCGGCCACTTCAACCCGGAACTTGAGTTTTCCCGTTTCAACTACGCCAAGGCTCAACACTTTTTCGGCTTTGCCTTTATTGGCCTGATTGCAAATCACCTGACTAAGCACCAACTTTTTATCTACCTGTTTAATACTCAAATAGCTGTAATCGTAACCCATTACAACAAGGGCAAATTCTTCGTTATCGAAGTTGGGTACGAAAGTAAAACTCGTGGTGGCTTTAAATTGGTTTGAAGGAAATTTTTGCAGCAACATGTTGGATACCTGCCAAAGGTTGACATAATTGTCGGGTTTGGGGATGCAGTTTATCCTGAGGTAGCCAAGGCTGGCCGACGGGAATCCCCAGGTAAGGTGTTTGTTGGCATGCCATTGCCACTGAAGCCCCAATCTGGCTCCATCGAACTCATCGCTTTCGGGTGGGGTGCAAACCGGGTACGATCGCCCTACATCGGGTTTTTTGTATTTCAATACCGGTTCCCCGCAACCATCGCCATCGTTGTCGATGCCAATTACCGGCCAGTCGTTGACCCACTTCATCGGGTTCAGGTGCACTACCCTTCCGTAGGGACCCATATCCTGAAAATGCAGGAACCAATCT
>CAZSIK010000412.1:0-2595 GCA_964606515.1 uncultured Prolixibacteraceae bacterium | reverse complement strand
CTGTATCCCTTACGGGTAGGGGCATAAAGCGTGTCGATCGGATTGGAAGTATTCGGGATGGTTTTTTGTTTGAAGCGCCCATAAACACCGGCCAGTCTGAATTTGCCCGGGGTGAGTTCGGCTCCGGCTCCCAAGAACGAATGCCCGGCAAGGGTGTACGACGAGAAATTCATGCTGCGGTATCCAAAATGGGTTTTGACCCACTTGTATTGCGGGCTAATGCCAAAACGGTTGAATGGTTGGGTGTAAGCTAAATTTTGACCACTATACATAAATGAAAATGGAAGACTGACCCCGTAAACTGTAACATCGACATTTCCCGCGATCAGGTAATTAAATGGGTCTCGATGGGTGCTTTTTCCTTCAATACCATAAAAATGGGCAGTGGTCGAGAGGGTTCCTCTCACAATAACCGGTTTTTGGTTTTTAATTTGAGATAAATCTTGTGAATGAGCCTGAAAAACACACAAGATCAGTAAAAAGAAGGTGATGGACTTCAATTTCATTTTAGCGTTCTTCGAAGGTTAGATTCTAATTTTATCAATCAAAATTACGAAAAGAACTAACAAGGTACCCTTAATTAATCCAAAATATTTTGATAAACTTTTGTCATTTTCTCTCCCTGATGATTAATGTTAAAATGAGTTTCAACGCTAGCCCGGGCTTCATGGCTCAACTGTTTTAATTTTTCATTCGAGCTTAGTAATTCAGATAAGGCAAGCCACAAAGATTCAGGAGTATTGGGCGAATAAACGAGGCCGCCACCGGCAGTTTCGATAATTTCGGGGAAAGCTCCCAGATTGGGCTGTGCCACGGGTATTCCCGAGGCCATTGCTTCGCTGAGGTAAATCCCGAAAGCTTCGCCATTGCGTACAGGAACCGAGAGTACACTTACTTGCTCCAGAAATTTCATCCTGTGGGCTCCTTCAAACTCGTCCCAGAATTGTACCGAAGCAAGCAAGTTGTTTATTTCAAGTTTCTTCTTTTGTTCTTTCAAGTATTTTGTATCGAAACCGGTATAACCGCCGGTGATTTGCAGTCCAACATCGTCGAAGTTTCCTGTTTTCCTGAGCAGGATATAAGCATCGATCAGGATGTCGAGGCCATTTTCGGCATTCATTCTCGAGATGTATCCAATGTTTCGTGGCTTAGTGCTTGCATCCCGGAACGGATAATCGGATGGATCGACCCCCAGATGAACGGTATGGAGTTTTTCTGAGGGGATGTTCATCCTCGATTGGGCAACCCTGGCATAATAGTGGCTTACCGCGATGAAGGCATCGACATCGTGGGCCCGCTCGGCCATGAGTTTCCATACTTGTTCCCGGGCCGAGGGTTTCATTACATCCACCCATACATCTTCATCCTGAAGCGAACATACCACAGCCACATCTAGTTTTTGTTTGATCCGTCGGGCCAGTCCCAGCAATAACGCATTCGACAGGTGGATCACGTCGGGTTGACAATGCTCGGCAATCCAATCAACCATCTTGTCAAGCTCTTCTTTTTGAGTTCCTTCTTCACCCAGTAACATCGAAATGGTCATCTCTTCAAGTCCTTTGGCATTGGTCGACCCTGCCATTCCTGCTGCCAACTTCATCAACGGTTTCGAGTTCAGCATACGGTCGAACCAAGCTGGCGCTTTTCGGAAGATGGGGTACAACTGTTTGATGTAAAGCGCAATGGCCCCATAAAATACAGGCACTTCTTTAATGTCGTGTTCGTCGGAAAATAAGGGGAGGTACATGGGCACTTTTACCACACGGTGACCAAGTGTTTTAAGTGAATCAACAAACTTGCTGTCGCGCAAGCAGTTGCCGCAGTAAAAACTTCCCCCTGAGCCGGGTATGATTTGAATGATGTTCATTTTATTGACTTAAATAATAGATATTCCCATCGCTTGCTGCTACCACAATGCCTTCTTGTACGACTGCAGGAGTGTTCATTACGCTGGTTCCCAGTTCGTAAGTCCATACTATTTTCCCGTCGGATAGGTTCAGTAGCAATAAATCGCCCCGCATATTAACCACAAGTGCTTGTTTTTGGTTCACCACGGCCGATGCTTCAACCCGGTTGCCGGTGTTTCGTTTCCATAGCAATTTGCCGTTGGTTTTGTGGAAACAATATACCATTTTGTCTCGGCTTCCAATCACGATTCGGTTTCCAACCAAAGCAGGCGATGCAATAAAGGGCTGGGTGTTTTGCTTGTCCTCGTATCGCCAGATAATCTTGTTTGTTGTCAGGTCGATAGCCGTTACACCCCCGTCGTAATCGCCAACATAGGCCCTTGCCTTTTCTACCGCAGGAGATGAAGCAACATAGGTGGCCACGGTAATTTTGGAACTTGCCTTGCCGTTTAGCATATCGACCGAGTGCAGGAAACCATCGCAGCCTCCAAATACTGCTTTCCCTCCCGATACCGCCGGGGCTCCGTTTAAAAAATTTTCCGATTCATATTTCCACAATCCCTTGCCGGTTTTGGCATCTATTCCATGCAGGTAGTAATCGTAACTGCCCACTGCTATAATTTCCTTATTTCCTGAAACAAACAAGGCAGGGGCGCCCATGATCTGGTTTTCGGTTTTGTATTCCCAT
>CAZSIK010000411.1:0-2598 GCA_964606515.1 uncultured Prolixibacteraceae bacterium | reverse complement strand
AAGAAATACCCTTTTTCTTTCCAATCCAAATCTTTTTTTAAGTTTTTTTAAAAAATTCGAATTACTCTATATAAACAACTGATAATATGCGAAATAATTTGTTAAAAAATGAAAAACAAAAATTTTCGTACGCAAAACGATGCGGCAAAAAATGTCTTTACCGCATCGTCTACTAATATTGAATTTTGAATATCGGTCTGTAATTCAAAAACTTACTTAACCAACCGTTGTGCATGTAGCGTTTGCTTTCTCGTCAAGACTTTTCCCAAGTATAATCCCACAGGGATCTCGGAAAGATCGATCAAATGAACCTGATTCCTGTTCATGGCACCCAAATTTTCCCTTAAAATCAACCTTCCGGTTAGATCATACAATTCAAATTCAGCATTCTTTATGGGCTTACCCAAATAAGCAATTTTTAGTTTGTGGTGAACTGGATTGGGAAAGAATGATATTTGTGCTTTATCAATGAATTCACTTGTACTCGTTATTGCCGACCTCAAACCTATTGATTCAGAATAAACAACATTCCCAAATTCATCTTTTACCACCAGGTTTGTTTGATTTCCAGCACAATTTATCTTGCCTAAAGGCACCCTATTGCCTTCATAGAGGGTACCATCACACAGTATCCAATAAGCAGTAAACGATTTATTATAGGTTTCGACATACACATTCGATTCGCTTGTTGTGCCTTCGGCCCACCAAAAGGCAGGTTGTGTGGTGACCGATCCATCGCTGTTGAACACAAAGTTTGAAATCACCTTACATCCATCAGGTGCATAGGCAATAATGCCATATTTTTGGGTGGGGCATAAATCCTCGATATTGGCCTCCTCAATCCCATTCGACCAAACAAATTTTCCTTCAACCTCAATTGAGTCGTTAAAAAAAAGTCGGGCAGTAGCTTTCCCAACACATGCAGAGGCCCAAATTGGGTAATTTCCATCTATTTTAAGTTGATAGTTGCATTCAGGATGATTGCTTATTGTATCGACAGGAGATCCAAGATAAATTACCTCGCTATAAAAAGAAGTGCAAGCATTAATCGAGGTAGTTTTTAGTCCGATTTTATGCATGGGTTTAAATTTATCGAGCATCACTAAGGCTTCCAGATCAGTACTGGTAGTGCCATCTTCAAAGAACCATTCAACCGAAGCAATTTCCGTATTCGATTCAGCATGCAGGCGTATTGGTTTCACCTCAGGAATGGTAAGAATATCGTTGGGTACGCTCCAGGTAAACCAGGAAAAACACTTTTCGGGTTCAACAATCCCATTCAACCAGATGGTTTCGCAATAGGTAGTTTCACATCCAATGTAATTGGTAATGGTAAGGCATACATTACGGTATAACAAAGAATCGGTATTATTGGCTTCGTTTAGTAAAGGAAGGTTGAAAATATGGGTAGGATACTTTTCATTACTTGAAGTACCATCGCCAAAATCCCAAAGCATTTTCACCACGTCCTCGTCTGTTTGGGGATAGAAGTCAAGAACCAGAGCAGGGGCAAAAGTCTTAACAACGGAATTGACCTTGTACCCGAATGCGACCTGGCAATGTTTAAAATTAGTGTCTACGGGCTCGATCCAAGGCTCATTGGGATCCAATAACCAAACAGCGTCACAAAAAGTATTGTTGCAGCCTTTATCATTTTCCACAGAAAGACATACTTTTCGTTCAGATCGTGAGAAATCGAACGATACCACAGGTTCGGCTTCATTGAGAAATAGAGAATCTCCAAAATACCATGAATAGCTGAGGTTATTTCCTTCGGAACGGTTATTAAACTGAACCGTTGCCAGCTGGTTTAACGTATCGTACTCCATTACATAATATTTAAAACGGGCGATACAATCTGAAACGGGTGGTTCATCAGGCTCAACAGCATTAAATGGATCAAGGATATTGAGGGTGGTTGAATAATGATCTTTACAACCATCGTCGGTAAAAATAGTAAGTGAAATGGTAACAAAGGGGTTGAACATCACCTTCATGCTGTCGTTTTGGAATGGATGATTAAATATTATTGTTGGGTTTGTTTCAGTGGATATCTGGCCATTGCCAAATTCCCAAAAAGATTCAACCACATTGCCTTCAGAGCAATCTACAAAATCGAGCACAGTTGATGGTAAGATTGTTTTAATTTCGGTATTTACCTTAAACGAAAAACAGGCTTTACAACTTTCGGTAAAAACAGAATCCTGACCATAGCTTAACCAGGGCAGGAATAAAAGAAAAAAGGGTAATAATTTATTCATGGCTTTTTGTTTTAAGTTCAACTACTTTCCTGATGAGATGGGAACAAGAAAGGTTGCTTTAATGTTGGTTTTGAAGCAAAAAAAGATTTTGGAAGAAAATAGAATTCATCTCAATAAAAATCCCGGGGAAACTTCACCCGGGATTCATTCTTCTCTTTTCCTAAAAAAAATCTTAAAACACTATTTTCTGATCTGAATTCTCCATTTCAAAAATCTTGCCAAAATCTCATCAATTCAATTCAATCAATTCTGACAAGAACGACCAATCCTTATAAAATAAATTAATTGGTATAGGCGTTTAGGCCGCCCATTATTTTACTAATGCTACCTTTGTAGC
>CAZSIK010000410.1:0-2611 GCA_964606515.1 uncultured Prolixibacteraceae bacterium | reverse complement strand
CCTCAGGGTTAATGTGCTTGAATTAATGCCGGTTAACGAATTCGAAGGAAACAGCAGCTGGGGCTACAACCCGTCGTTTTACTTTGCCGCCGACAAATATTATGGTAGAAGTGACGATCTTAAAAAGCTGGTCGACGAATGCCACAAAAGGGGTATTGCCGTGGTGGTCGACATGGTGTTGAACCACAGCTACGGCCAAAGCCCCCTGGTGCAGATGTACATGAACAATTGGACTGTCACTCCCGATAACCCCTGGTACAACGTGAAAAGCAATTTTCAGAACAGCAGCCTGGATTGGGGCTACGATTTCAACCACGACAGCCCTGCTACCCGTGAGCTGATCGACAGTGTAAACAGTTTCTGGTTCAATGAATTCAAGGTCGATGGCTTTCGCTTCGACTTCACCAAGGGGTTTTCGAATACCCCTTACGGCCCCGACAGCTGGGGAAGCGCCTACGATGCCCCCAGGGTTGCCAACCTGAAACGGATGGCCGATGAAATCTGGAAACGTAAGCCCGGGGCCCTGGTTATTTGCGAACATCTTGCCGATAATAAAGAAGAGAAGGAACTGGCCGACCACGGTATGTTGCTGTGGGGCAACATGAATGGAGCCTATCGCGAAGCGGCCCGGGGCGGACAGGCCGATTTCAGTCAGGGTATTTATACTTCACGTGGCTGGTCGAAGGCCAACCTGGTTACCTATATGGAAAGCCACGATGAGGAACGCGTGGTGTACACGGCCAAAACCAGCGGGCTTTCCAGCGGAAGCTACAACATCCGTAACCTGACCACGGCCTTGCAACGGCATGAGCTGAATGCCCTCTTTCTTCTTCCCCTGCCGGGGCCAAAAATGATCTGGCAGTTTGGCGAACTGGGCTACGATTACTCCATCGATCTCAATGGCCGCCTGGGTGAAAAACCCATACTCTGGAACTTCACCCAAAACAGCAACCGGGCCAACCTGTTCAAGGTGATGGCCAAGTTGAACCACCTGAAACAACAGTACGAAGAATTCACCCCCGAACAAGCCGAATATGGATTGAACAGTACGGTTAAATGGTACCGGCTCAGCTCGGGCGGTCAGCATGTGCTTGCTGTTGGAAATTTTGGCCTGACCGAAACGACTACTACCCTTAGCTTCCCAACGACCGGGGTTTGGTACGATTATTTTGGTGGAACCAACATCAATGTAAGTCAACAAAATACAGCCATCAGTTTGATGCCTGGGGCCTATAAATTGTTTTCGACACGTCCATTTTCGGTTCCCGACATCCGGGTTTCGGCTAGCGAACAAGTAGTATTACAGGAACAAATCCGGTTTTATCCCAATCCGGCACAAAACAACTTAACTGTTGAAATGGGAAAGGCTTCCTCGCTTACCCTTTTCTCAGGAACCGGTAAATTAATCAGAAGGATTCCGAATGTAAGGCAGGAAACTACGCTTACGGTCGATCTGGATGGTTTGCCACGGGGCGTGTATTTAGTCAAGGTTAACCCGGCAAATGGTCCGCAAAATTTTTTCCGGTTTTTAAAACAATGAAACACAAAGCGCTCTACATTTGCACCCGATAATTTTTTGGTGCTTGTATCCATTTGATCATTGTTACCCTTATGACCGGCTTTTATACCATTTTGCTTCTGATTTTCTCAAACGTATTCATGACTTTTGCCTGGTATGGCCATCTGAAATTGCAGCAGGTAGGTACCATCAGCAACATGCCTTTGTATGGCGTGATCTTGTTTTCGTGGGCCATAGCGCTTGTAGAGTATTCTTTTCAGGTACCGGCAAACCGTTTGGGTTTTATTGGCAACGGGGGGCCATTTTCGCTCATGCAGTTAAAAATTTTGCAGGAAGTAATCACGCTCGTGGTGTTCGTGATCTTTTCCACCCTTACTTTTAAAACCGGCGGCATTCAATGGAACCACCTTGCTGCCTTTTTCTGTTTGGTGTTGGCAGTATATTTCGTGTTTATGAAATAATTCATTCGCAAGGGATCCAAAACCTGAAGGTGGTTCCTTTGCCGTATTCCGATTCCAGGGAAATTTCACCCCCCAATAAACCGATCAGCCCTTTTACTATGGCCAGTCCCAGGCCGTTGCCCCCGTGGCTGCGGGTGCTAGCATCGTCGATCTGGCGGAAGCGTTCGAATATCGACTGCTGGTTTTCTGGTTTGATCCCGATCCCGGTGTCGGAAACAAAGAAATGGATACGTTGCGCGTGGCATTGTTCGATGCCAAATTGCACCATACCTTCAGTCGTGAATTTCAACGCATTATTAACCAAGTTTTGAAGAACTTGTATAATTTTATACTCATCCTGCTTGATGATCAAGGGTGAGGGATAAGGTTGATAATGAATGCTGAGCCCCGATTTTTTTAATTTCCCATACTTGATGAACGATTGTTTGTAAACCTGTTCCAAAGTATTGTTGATGTCGAATTCTTTTTTAGCAATTGAGACCTGTCCGGTTTCAATACGCGAGATGTCTAAAATGTCATTGATGATTTGTAACAGTCCTTCGGCGCTCTTGTTAATAATGTCGGAATACAATTCTTTTTCTTTTTCACTAAGTTCGTTGGTGCCGGTGAGGAAGCTGGTGAACCCCAGAAT
>CAZSIK010000409.1:0-2650 GCA_964606515.1 uncultured Prolixibacteraceae bacterium | reverse complement strand
AATTGCGCCAACCCGGTTGTTCTGCATGTTTGGCCATGAACCCCGACAAGGTTCCGGCAGGCAAATACGCTGTTTCGACCACCAACCGAAACTTCGAAGGCCGTCAGGGACCCAAAGCACGCACATTGCTTTCGAGCCCGTTGGTTGCAGCAGCTTGCGCTGTAACTGGAAAGGTAACGAACCCTTCTGATTTATGATTTATTATTGACTATTTATTATTTTTGAGGTAAAAGACAACATTGTATATTACTTTCTAAAATTTTAAAATAGAATCGTATGGAACTTACAATTCACAACATTGACCCTACAGTTGTTTCAGTATTGAAAAGAAATGCTGAGAATACAGGCATGAAGTTAAACGACTACCTCATCAATATCATTGAGAGCAAGGTTCGAAAAAATAAAGGAACTTCATCGCTTAGCAAACTTGCAGGTCAATGGAGCGAAAAAGAATTCGTAGATTTCACTTCCAGCACTCAAGTATTCAACAATATAGATGAAGACTTATGGAAGTAAATCACGCCATACTGATTGATACCAATGCGTATGCTGAATTCTTTAAAGGGAACGAAACAGTTAAAGCCATTTTGGAAAATTGCCATGAAATTCATTTATGCCCTATTGTTGAGGGTGAGCTGAAATATGGTTTCAAAAATGGTAAACATCTGAAAAAAAACTTGCAAGAATTTGAAGCATTTGTTCAAGTTAATAAGGTTGTACGAATACCAATCAACGAAACCGTTTCAGACCATTATTCTGAAATAATTCTTGAATTAAAGAAAAAAGGCACTCCTATTCCAACCAACGATGCTTGGATTTGTGCATGTGCCAAAGCAAATAATTTACCTGTTTTGACATTTGACAAGCACTTCGGCTTTATTGATGGCATTCAGGTTATTAACCAATAAACAATTAAAAGATGGCAATCGATAAATTCATAAAATTACAATCTCCGGCGGTTCCTCTGCCAATCGAAAATGTGGACACCGACCAAATTATACCTGCCCGCTTTTTGAAGGCAGTTGAACGCAAAGGCTTTGGCGACAACTTGTTCCGCGACTGGCGTTATACCAGCGGCAACACTCCCAACCCTGATTTCGTGATGAACAAACCCGAATTTTCGGGTTCCATCCTCGTGGGTGGCAAAAACTTCGGAAGCGGCTCGAGCCGCGAGCACGCCGCCTGGGCCATTTACGATGCAGGTTTCAAAGTAGTGGTATCGAGCTTCTTTGCCGATATTTTCAAAGGCAACGCGTTGAACAACGGCTTGCTTCCGGTACAGGTTTCTCCTGAGTTTTTGGAAGAAATTTTTGCTACCATCGAAAAAGATCCAAAATCGACGTTTACCGTTGACCTCGAAAGCCAACAAATGATAAACGACTCGACAGGCAACAGTTTCGAATTCGAGATCAACCCGTACAAAAAGATTTGCTTAACAAATGGTTACGACGATATCGACTATCTGGTGGCCATGCAAGAGCAAATTGCGGAGTTTGAAACAAAATAAACCACCCCTCGCCCCCTAAGGTGGGGCACTAGGGTGCAAACTTGAAACATTTGTTCTTTTCAGTTGTTACAAAGAACAAAATTTATAATTATGCACTCACTTAGCCCCCCATTTAGGGGGCTGGTGGGTAAATCTTTATTAAAATGAGCAACGGCAACAATATAGTAGGAACCCAATCCCCCCCTTTAGGGGGAGGGGGGTTCTTAATCAAAATAATGGACACCACCCTGCGCGATGGCGAGCAAACCACCGGGGTGGCATTCAACGAAATGGAAAAGTTGAGCATGGCCAAAGTACTGCTCAACGATTTGAAAGTGGATCGCATAGAAGTGGCTTCTGCACGTGTTTCGGAAGGCGAATACAAAGGCGTTCAACGAATTACCAAGTGGGCTGCCGATCATGGCTTCATCGATCGTGTGGAAGTATTGGGTTTTGTTGACCACGGTGTTTCCATTGATTGGATTGTGCAAACCGGAGCGAAAGTGCTGAATTTGTTGCTTAAAGGTTCATTCAAACACGTTACTGAACAATTGCGGAAAACGCCTGAGGAACACCTCGAGGATGCCAAGAAAAACATCCGTTTGGCTCGCGAAAAAGGCATCACCGTAAACGTGTACCTTGAAGACTGGTCGAACGGCATGCGCCATTCAAAAGACTATGTGCATTTTATGCTCAAAGGTTTATCGGGCGAGGAAATCAACCGCTTTATGCTGCCCGACACCTTGGGCATCCTCAACCCCGATGAAACCTACAGTTTCTGCAAAGAAATGGTGGATGCATTTCCAACGCTCAACTTCGACTTTCACGGGCACAACGACTACGATTTGGCCATTGCCAACGTATTCAGTGCTATAAAGGCTGGCGTTACCTGCATTCACACCACCATCAACGGCTTGGGCGAACGTGCTGGCAATGCGCCACTTTCGAGCGTTATTGCCACCATTAAAGACCACTTAAAAATGCAAACCAATGTGGACGAGAGTAAACTCAACATGGTGAGCAAGCTGGTCGAATCGTTTTCGGGCATCCGCATTCCAACCAACAAACCGTTGATTGGAGAATTCGTTTTCACCCAATGCAGCGGTGTACATGCCGACGGCGACAGTAAAAGCAACCTGTATTTCAACGACTTGCTTCCTGAAC
>CAZSIK010000408.1:2385-2657 GCA_964606515.1 uncultured Prolixibacteraceae bacterium | reverse complement strand
ATTTAAGCGAAAGTACAGGATATGAATTCAATCAGGATAAGACTTATTCTGTTGCAGGCAACGGGATCAATGCCTATATCGAGGACCAGATCGTTGTTTTTGAACGATGGAAAAGTGTGTTGGGACTTCATTATGCCTTTTTCCAAATAGGCGATCAACGTTATCCCTCCATCCAGCCCCGTTTTCGTTCGTCGTACGATTTTGGCCGGTGGTCAGTAAAAATGAGCGGAGGGTATATGGTCCAACCGGTTCATAGCCTTGTGAGCAACCTC
>CAZSIK010000408.1:0-2375 GCA_964606515.1 uncultured Prolixibacteraceae bacterium | reverse complement strand
CATACACGAAGCGATGTGCGCATGGTGATGCTGAACCTCAACAACCGGAATGCCATCATCTGGGTCCCTTCAGAAGACCGCATAAAACCGTCGACTTCTCTGCAATTTGATCTCGGTGCCGCATGGCAACTTTCCCCCTCCTATTCGCTTACTGCCGAGGCTTATTGGCGTAACATGAACCACATCCTGACTTACGGAAACCGGGAATCGTTTTTTGGGTTGTTTGAAAAGTGGTACGACCGGGTACTTACAGGTAGCGGCCAATCGCATGGGATCGAAATCCTGGCCAATAAAGCTTTGGGCCGAACAACCGGTTGGGTGGGCTACACCTGGTCAGTAAGCACACAGCAGTTCGATGGGCTCAATCAGAATAAACCTTTTCCGGCAGCTTACGATCGACGGCATTACCTTACCATTATGCTAAATCATCAGTTGTCAGGGCGTATCGAGCTCTCAGGGAACTGGGTATTGGGCTCTGGCGAACCGATAAGCCTTTCAACCACATCGTACCAAGGGATTTCTAGTTTCGGCATTCGCCCGACTACCGTCAGCATGGGCAGCCTGTTCGATAAAAAAATCCTTGCACCCAGCCAGTTGATCTGGTACCCGACAATCAACAACTGGAGGCTTCCGGTCTATCACCGGCTCGATCTTTCGGTCGGGTTTAAAAAGGAGAAAAAACACGGGCGCCGCACCTGGGCTTTTTCGCTTTATAATGTTTATGGCCGAAATAATCCGTACATGGTGAATTTTGGAACCGACGAACAAGGTAAGCTGTTGTTGAAAAATACAACCTTCTTCAAATTTTTACCCTCAATAAGTTATCGTTATGAATTCAGTTAGAAACAGAATAGGCTTTAGTCTTATCTTGTTAACCGCTTGGTTGATTGTCTCGTGCGACAGTGAAATGGTGATCGACTTGCCTAGGTATGAACAAAAAGTAGTGTGCAACTGTCTCTTTTCGCCCGAAACCACCTGGCAGGTATGGGTGGGTACAAGCCAGCCCTTTGCCTCGGTTTACAACGATTATGGAATAGACAATGCCAGGGTGTTTGTAATCGACGAAAATGGCGACACCCTTTTGTTGGCTCACGAGCGCAAAGGCATTTACTGCAATAAGAACCATAAACCTGAGAAGGGGCTCAATTACAAACTGATGGTTATATCCGGCAACGACACCATAAGTAGTGGCTGGAGCAAAATACCTGCTGACGTAAAGGTTGAAGTGCTTGAGGTGGTCGAAGAGCCAGGTTTGGTTCAATACGATTTCGGCACCATGGACGAAGTGATGGAAGTACGGTGCAAGGTAAGCTTTCCTGGCCAGGAACTCCAAAGCATCAAAATACAGAGTTACACCTACAACCCAGAGGGTCTGATTGAACGCTACACCTTCAACCAGGCGGTTTTCGATTCGATTATCACCTTATACAACGATTCTTCTTTGGTTAAACCTTTATTGCGCCTGGATGGCGACACAATTTACGGAGAATACGATTTTATATACCTTATCAATACGTTAATAGGAGTTCATTTTAAAGATAATTTGCAGAATCAAATATTGGAAATAGCTTCAATAGGCAAGGTGTCTACAAAAACAATAGGGTGGATGAATCCCAATTATTGTTTCAGTAACTCCAAAAACTTTAAATATCATGAGAACAATAACCAGGTATTGCTTGGAACTTTTGATCAAAACACCTTGTTTAATGTCCACCTATGGGATTTCGTCGAAGGCCAACAATGGCTCGAAGTTGAAGTATTAAGCCCCCAGGCTTTTCTCTATTTCGAAAGTTACCTACAGCAGTTGGAAGGGCGTATCGATTTTGGGAACATCATGCAACCAGCTTATTCCAACATCAGCAGCGGGGTAGGAATTTTTGCAGGGCTAATCAAGGTGAAGGAAAAAGTTTGGGAATAATTGGCTTTGTTAAAATCTCCTTGCCAACAAGACCTTTGCATTCAGCTGCATGGAACTGTTGTTAATGGCTTTGATGGCGAACTACCATTCTTTTTGGGCCATGGTAACTACACCGGTATCAGCACGCAAAAAACCACCCAACCCATAATTTGGCTGTAATGAAAGTTGGACAGGTAGGTTCGGAATTTTTTCATCTTTGCCTGGAACTCTTTTTCATCATAGGGTTTCAGGGTGGTTCTTACTGCTGCATCCACGAGCTCGTCGTTGTTGTACGCCAGGATATCGAACTCAAAGTTTTCGCCATCTACGCACCCTTTTACCCACTCGCTGGTGTAGCTTACAGCAATTCCGGCTTCGTTGAGTAAACGCACGATGGCCCCTTCAACCCACGATTCGATCAGCTGTTCCCATTGTGGGACCTCATCCAAATTTTTGTGCACAAAGTAGAAACAACAAC
>CAZSIK010000407.1:0-2663 GCA_964606515.1 uncultured Prolixibacteraceae bacterium | reverse complement strand
AGACAATAACCGATGCCCATAAAATAATTCCCCCCATTTTTTTTAAATATTGCCCGGCCTTGTTCCACATGTGCCGTAGCGCCGATTGAATTGTGGGGATGCGGTAGGGGGGCAACTCCATTACAAAAGGGGCTTCGATGGCCCTGAACATGGTTTTTTTCAGTAGGATAGCAGTCAAAATCGACAGCACGATACCAGCAAGGTAAATTAAAAAAATGATGTTGCCGGCCTGTGCCGGGAAAATAGCACCGGCAATAAGGATGTATACGGGCAGGCGTGCACTGCACGACATGAAGGGAACAATCAACATGGTAAGGAGCCTGTCTCCTCGATTTTCGAGGGTACGCGTGGCCATGATGGCGGGTACGTTACAACCAAACCCCATGATGAGCGGGATGAACGATTTGCCGTGCAGCCCGATCAGGTGCATCAGCTTGTCCATAATAAAGGCTACCCGCGACATGTAACCGGTATCTTCCATCAATGAGATGAAGAAAAAGAGAATGACGATATTGGGCAGAAAAACCAATACGCCTCCCACACCGCCGATTACCCCATCAATAAGCAAAGAATGAAGCGGACCTGGATGAATCATGGTGCCCAACCGGTTGCCGAACCAGTTCACCCCTAGTTCAATCCAATTGGAGGGATAGGCACCTAGGGTGAAGGTAGCCTGGAACATGACCCATAAAGCAAAAAGAAAAATGGGAAAACCCGTATATTTTCCTGTAAGAATAGCATCGATACGTTGCGAGACCGAAGGGTTTTCGCTTGGGGATTTGGTCATTAAGGTTTCTTTCAGTGCCCCCTCGATAAAACCAAAGCGGGCATTGGTAATCAATAGGTCCGATTCTTCTTTGAGCAGATTTTCGAGCCTTGCAATTTCTTCGTTGGCTACTTTTAGGATGTTGGCGGCATTGCTATAAATGGAAATATTTTGTGCTGTATGTTTGTCTTTTTCCAATAAGCGTAAGGCAAAATAGCGGGATGAAAACTCACGCACATAATTGTCGGCTTTCCAAATCTCGTGCTGCACCCGGTTTATTGAAAGCTCCAATTCCTGACCATAGTTGATGTGAATGTGCCTCAGTACGGGTTCTTCATTTTCAAATACTTCAATAATTTTCCCAAGAATTTCTTCGATTCCGGTTTTGTTTGTGCCAATGGTGGGAATTACTGGTATGCCCGAGATTTGTGCAAATGTTTCCCTGTCGAAAAGATCGCCTTTCTTTTCCAGTTCATCGTACATGTTCAATGCTATCACCATTTGGGTGTCCATGTCGATAAGCTGGCAGGTGAGGTACAGGTTGCGTTCCAGGTTTGAGGCATCAACTACGTTGATTACCAAATCGGGATGCGTTTTGAGAAGGTGGTCACGAACAAAGATTTCGTCGGGCGAATTGGGCGATATTGAGTAGGTCCCAGGTAAATCAGTAATATCGATGTAATAGTTTTTCCATTTGATGCGCGATTTTTTCGCGTCGATGGTTACCCCTGTATAATTACCCACGTGTTCCTGTCGGCCGGTCATGGCATTGAAAAGCGAGGTTTTGCCGGCATTGGGGTTGCCCACCAGGGCTACATGGATGTGTTTCTTTTTCTCTTTCCCGATAAGATGCTCTTTGTTGAATGAAAGAGTACCATTGAACCGGGTATCCATTTCTTCCATCGTGTTGGGCTCAATTACCTCAATCAGTGAGGCTTCGCTTCTGCGTAGCGAAACGTTGTATCCCATTATATGGTATTCGATCGGGTCGCGGAAGGGTGCGTTTTTAACCACGAGCACTTCTTTTCCTTTTACAAATCCCATCTCGGATATTCTTCGGCGAAAACTGGCCCTTCCGATTATCTTCTTAACCAGTACCCTTTTCCCCGATTCTATTTCACTTAACAATGCCAATTTTTCCCAATTTGAATGCGGGGCTAAAATACAAAATATTCTCAGTTATTTGGAATATTTATAAATAAGGAAGGGAATAATACTTTTTCTTAATTATTCGGTATGGATTGTAGCATTTCTATGATTTCATCACCCAGTTTCGATTTAGTCTCAATATGGGTAAGTATTTGTTTAACAAGGCTGTTGTTTTCGAAGGTGCCACGTACCATGGCAAAATCGGCCAAAATGGTTTCTTTATCCCCATCGATTCCGAAGCCGGTCATGGCGCTCAGCGTAAATTCTTTCTTAGCATCTTCGTACAGCATTTGGTCCAACTCGACCACGCTTTTTTTCCATTGCCTGATTACACCAAGGATGTCGTTCACGTTTATTTTAGAAATGGGTTTTTGTAATCTCCATTGAAGCAACTCTGAAGACCAATTCCATTCAATTTCGTAGTAACGATCGTGCAAGGATTTAAGCATGGCTTGAATTTCTTCGAGTTGGCTGAGTTTGCCGCATTCAATGTCGCATAAAATTTTATCGATTTCATTTTTTGGAGCGATTAAACCAGCCAGGTCGATCCATTCGCCCTGACCAACTTCAGAAGTAGGTTTCAAGTGATCGCGGAGTTCTTCTTCGCTTGATATGTTTGTTTCTTGCAGCCTGGTAATTACCGAGTTGCCTAAAAACTTGTCAATCCCGATGTCGTACATCTGAATTCCTCTTTTGAGCGAGCTAAGGGTGATAGAAGTATTTTGATAGACATATTCCTGCGAGGTTT
>CAZSIK010000406.1:0-2665 GCA_964606515.1 uncultured Prolixibacteraceae bacterium | reverse complement strand
ATTCGTGGACTTCAACATTGGAGAACAGCCAACCGCAAATGGTTTTTCTTCCTGAAAAAGGATATGGGATCAGGCAAGCCGATTTTAAATCCAACCTTCATTGGATGAAACAGCGCAACGATCAAAACAATGAAGGCAAAACAGAAGAGGAACTACAAGCATCCTTGCTAACTAACTTTTTCCAATCGGTACTGGGAGCCGAAAATGCTGAGATGAATTTTTTCGGAGGAAACATCGACGAAGCCACCCCACCGAATCCCTACTCAATCTATCCCAATTATTATTATTACGTGAACTTTATTTCCTCTGGCGAATTCCCGGTTCTAAACTATGCTTTCGAAAGCTATCTGAAAAAAACAAGCGAAGATCCCCGACAAATGTTCATGTCGATGGCCAGGGGAATTGGCGATGCTGAAAAAGCCAATATCCTGCTCGATGGGAGGAGTTTGAAAGAAATCATCGCCCACAACGACGATCCGATAGCCTTGAACCGGGTTTTAAAAGCAAAGGGAGGCTACCTGCTGTCATATATTCAAAAACACATGGCCGACCAAGATTTCGATCAGTTTCTTTTAAAATACCTATACGACAATAGTTTCAGGGAAATCAGGTTTGAAGAATTTTCTGAAGAAATGCGCGTGAAGTTCGGGATCGACCTTACTCAGTTTACCAACAGTTGGTATACGGGGAACAAGATACCCGCCTATAAAGTTTCGAATGTACAATTAATAAGGACGATCGATCAGAATCAGGTGGTTTATTTGGTTAAAGCCATTGTCGACAATCAGGAGCAGGTCGATGGTCTGATTAAATTTACCTTTAGGTCTGGAGGAGGTGGAGGCCGTGGAGGTTTTGGTATGTTCGGGGGTGGAACAGCTGCCGAGGCCGATGAAAGGATTTTTATAATGGGGGCCAACGAAACCCGTGAATTTCAAATGGTGATGTACGAACAGCCCCGTGGAATTACATTTAATGGCATGATTGCCAAAAACATCCCTGTTTCGACGGGTTACTTCATTCGTGATGTTACCGAAAACAATAATTTGAAAGCCGAATCCTACGAACGGGTAATACCTCGTCCCTCATCCGAAAACCAGGGAGTGCATGTTGTTGATAACGAAGAAGCGGGTTTTTCGGTTTTCGATCCGGCAGAGAACAATCCAATAAAGAAACTATTTAAAAAACAAGAAGAGGAAAGAACTTATGTAGGCATGAACTTCGGTCCTAATCCCACAACCTGGAGCCTTACAGCCAATTCCGACTTTTATGGCGAATTTATCCGTTCGGCCATGTTTGTGAAAGGGGGAACCGGAGCTAAAAATGCAGTTTGGAAAACAGTTCTGCCCCAGGGAGGGTATTACGATATTTATGTTCATTTGAATCGGGAGCGTGGACGTGGTTTCAGGTCTGGAGGCCCGGGTGGAGGTGGCCCAGGTGGAAACCGTGGAGATAACGATCCGGTAGGTTCATACTATTATGCGATTTACCACGACGATGGCGTTGAAGAAGTCGAGTTGAAATTGAAAGAGGTAAACACGGGTTGGAACATGTTGGGGAGCTTTTATCTCTCGGCCGATACTGCAAAAATCGTATTGAGCGACCGCAGCGAGGCGCCCCGGGTTGTAGCCGATGCAGTGCGCTGGGTTAAAGAAGGGACCCGGCTCGAAGATTAAACGGTATACAGAGTATTTATCGGATTCGTTCATTCAAATAGTAAAATATTAAGTAATTAAAACAGATTAAGTTATATAGTCATGATAAAGCTAAAAGTACTTCTATTACCAGGTTTGGCCTTTTGCATGAATACCGCCATGGCCCAGGATCTTTTTACCATTGAGCGCACCCTGGAGTCGGCTTATCAAAATAGCCCCGACATCAGGAAGCAGGAACTCAACCTCGAGCGGAGCCGTGAATCGCTCAACGCGCAAAAAGCTTCCTTGAAATCGAGGTTTTCACTCTCGGTAAACCCATTCGGGTACAGTAATCAACGCGAGTTCTCGCAGGACTTTCAAGAATGGCGTACCTACGAGAACATGAGTTCATCGGGTACTTTCAGCGTGTCGCAACCCATCAAGGCTACCGATGGGACCCTTTCGTTGACTAACCGCTTTGCCTTTCAAAGCACTTCGCTGAACGATAACCCCGCGGTAAACACTTTCAGCAATAACCTTCAGCTTAGGCTCGACCAGCCCATCTTTACCTACAACCGCACTAAACTCGAAATGCGTGAACTGGAGCTCGACCTCGAGAATACAATGATCACTTATTCTTTGCAGAAACTGAACCTTGAACGTTCGGTTAGCCAGTATTTTTACAACGTTTACCAGCAACAGCAAAGCTTGTCGATTTCGAAAGAAGAACTGGCCAATCAGCGCCGTTCCTACGAGATCATCAAAAATAAGGTCGATGCAGGTCTTTCTGCCAAAGAAGAACTGTGGCAAGCCGAGTTGAACCTGGCAAATGCTGAATCGTCGGTGTACAACGCCGAAGTTTCGCTCGAGAATGCACGCGATCGCCTGAAACAGGCTATCGGCTTAACTATTACCGAAGCACTTGAAGTGGTGGCCAACGTTGAGGTGAAAACAATCGATGTGAAACTTGAAGATGCCATAGAGTATGCCCTAAAGCAAAGGATGGAGCTCCGGCAGCGTGAAATCGATATTGA
>CAZSIK010000405.1:0-2715 GCA_964606515.1 uncultured Prolixibacteraceae bacterium | reverse complement strand
CTTACCAATGAAGTAGGATTCCTTCCTGAAGATATTATTTTCGATCCCAACGTGTTAACCATCGGAACCGGCATCGAAGAGCACAATAACTATGCGGTCGATTTTATCTCTGCAACCCGGTGGATCAAAGAAAACCTGCCTCATGCCAAAGTAAGCGGAGGCATCAGCAATGTGTCGTTTGCTTTCAGGGGAAACAATACCATCAGGGAAGCTATGCATTCTGTATTTCTTTTCCATGCCATAAAAGCTGGATTGGATATGGGAATTGTTAATCCGGGCATGCTGCAAATTTATGATGAAATTCCCTCTGATATGTTGGAACTAATTGAAGATGTTGTTCTTAACAAACGGACTGATGCCACCGAACGCTTAATCGATTTTTCAAACCAGGTAAAAATCCAAAACAACGAAATTATTAAACAAGACGAATGGCGTTCATTTCCTGTAAATAAACGAATCGAACATGCCTTGATTAAAGGAATCACCGATTATATTGAAACCGATATTGAAGAATTGTTACCTCATTATTCCCCGAAATTATCCATCATCGAAGGGCCTTTAATGCAGGGAATGAATGTGGTAGGAGAACTTTTTGGTGCAGGGAAAATGTTTCTACCCCAGGTCATCAAATCGGCCCGCGTGATGAAAAAAGCGGTGGGCTTCCTTTTACCTTATATCGAAGCCGAAAAAGAGACTAATGCCTCTCCCACCCAACTGAAAAAGATATTGTTGGCCACCGTGAAAGGCGATGTACACGACATTGGGAAAAATATTGTCGGTATTGTTCTGGCATGCAATAATTTCGAGGTAATCGACCTGGGAGTAATGGTTCCTACAGAAAAAATTATACAAACTGCTCTTGAAGAAAATGTCGATGTAATTGGCCTTAGTGGACTCATTACCCCTTCTTTGGAAGAAATGGTCCATTTTGCTAAAGTGATGAACGAAAGAAAAATGAACCTCCCCATCATGATTGGAGGGGCCACCACTTCGAAAGTACACACCGCAGTAAAAATTGCACCTCAATACTCCTATCCTGTGGTACATGTAAAAGATGCTTCTTTAAGTGCAGGTGTAGCTACCCAACTTTCGAAACGCAATAGAACGTTCATTGATAATATAAACCAGGAATACAATCATTTACGCGAAATTCATTCAGGTCGTAAACAGAAAAATTATCTTTCTCTTGATGAAGCACGAAAAAACAAGTATACCTGCGCTTGGAATTCAGTTGAAATTACGAAACCAACGTACCTTGGAGTTAAAACTTTCCCTGATTTCCCTTTAAGCGAATTGCGCGATTATATCGACTGGACCTTCTTCTTCTTGGCCTGGGAATTAAAAGGTGCTTTTCCAAAAATTTTAACCGATGAAAAGCAAGGTAAGGAAGCCCGAAAGCTTTTCATGGAAGCCAATACCCTACTCGATGAGATTATTGAGCGTAAACTTTTTAAAGCCAATGCAGTAGTTGGTTTTTGGCCCGCCAATTCAGTAGGTGATGATATTGAATTGTACAAAGATGAGCAAAGACAGGAGGTAATTGGAGTTTTTCACCATTTACGCCAACAAGTGCTACAAAAAAATGGCCTGCCAAATTATTGCCTTAGTGATTTCATCGCTCCAAAAAATAGCGGTATTAGTGATTATGTAGGTGGATTTGCTGTTACCACAGGCATTGGTATGGATAAATGGGTTGCTGAAGCCAAAGAACAAGGAGATGATTACAGGGCAATTATGCTCCAAATTTTGAGCGATCGCCTGGCTGAAGCCTTTGCAGAAGCAATTCACCTGAAAGTGCGCAAGGAATTATGGGCCTATGCACCAAAAGAAAACCTCAGTAAGGAAGAGCTTATTAAAACATCTTATCAGGGAATCAGGCCTGCATTAGGATATCCAGCCTGCCCTGAACATAGTGAAAAAATTGAACTTTTTCGGCTACTTCAAGCTACCGATCGTACTGGGATAAGCTTAACCGAAAATTTTGCCATGTACCCCACTGCTTCGGTTTGCGGCCAATACTTTTCCCATCGCGAATCGTTTTACTTCGGAGTCAACAAGATTAGCCGCGATCAGGTTACCGATTATGCAGCGCGCAAAACAAGTACTGTTGAAGAAATGGAACGATTATTAAATGCCGACATAAATTACAAGTAAGTTGCTAATAATCAGCCATTACGGTATCGTTCTTCTTCATCATTAATAATATTGAGATAGCTTTCGTAACGCGAAAGTGCAATGTTACCATTTTTTACTGCTTCGATTACAGCGCAACCAGGCTCATGTACATGGGTACAATTATAAAACCTGCATTGATCTGAGATCGCAAATATTTCTTTAAAGAAATGGTAGATCTCCTTCTTATGCATATCGATAATTCCAAAACCCCTAATTCCAGGAGTATCAATAATATATCCGCCAAAAGACAACGTAAACATTTCAGAAAAAGTAGTTATATGTTTTCCCTGTTGATGGTAGTCTGAAATGGCTCCGGTTTTAAGGTTTAACAAAGGATCTAATTTATTGATAATCGATGATTTACCAACACCTGAATGACCTGAAATTACGTTGATTTTTCCATGCATTATATTTTTAAGATCATCTAAACCCTCACCCGTAGCTATAGAAGTAGTCAAACACTGAAAGCCAATTTTTTTATAGATCCCTATTACTTGGTTTAAGGCCGTAATTTCTTCATCAGAATATAAATCTATCTTG
>CAZSIK010000404.1:0-2778 GCA_964606515.1 uncultured Prolixibacteraceae bacterium | reverse complement strand
AGGAGGGATGTACTGCAAGTGTATGGCTTTCGTCCCATGTCGACTGGACTGCTGCATCCGGTCAGGAATGGTTGACCGTGAGCCCTGAAGTGGGCAGCGGGAGCGATTCATTATTGTTTACAGCCGAAGCCAACCATACCAATATCGAACGTACAGCCTGGGTCACCGTTTCGGCTTTAGGCCATAATCCGGTAAGCATTCGTGTAACCCAGGAACCGTCCACACTCAAAAATTTTCATGCACAAACTATATCGTCGGATCAAATCAAGGTTGAATGGACACCCAACATCAGCAATGATCCTGTTTTGGTAGTCTATTCAAGAAACGATTCAATCGGAGAGCCTGTCGACGGAGAGACCTATACCCCTGGTCAAATCCTTCCCTGTGGGGCAATTGTATTGTATTTTGGAACCGATACCAGTTTGGTTCATTCCTCGTTAGTGGCTGGTAGTGAATATTTTTATAAAGCCTGGTCATTCCGGCCTGATTTTTATTCCGGTAGCAAAGTATGCACTGCACTAACGCATTTTAAATTCCCGTATAATCAAGATTTTTCAAGTGGTTTACTTCCACTTGGCTGGTCGCTTACCGATCGTTTGGGAAATGATCAGGTATGGAAGTTTAACGAGTTGGACGAATCTTCCTTGCATTCAACCTCCGGAGAGAATGGTTTTGCTCTTATCAGCAGTTATGACTATGGAATCAGTAGTGTGCAAAAAAGCGAACTCATTTCTCCTGTATTTAATCTGAGTAGGTTGGCCGATTCTGTGCTATTTGTAAAATTTCAACACGAATATTATAGGGAAAATGAAGATGATTCAGCTACATTTTCATACAGTCTTGATAATGGAATAACCTGGATTACTGAAAAATGTTGGAATTTTTCGACCAATGAGGTTGAAGGGTTTTCAAAAAGCTTTTCGACAGATCTTTCGGGTCAATCCCAGCTTGTATTTAAATGGTCGTATACTGGTGAATATCCCTCATCATGGGCTATCGACGACTTCTCGGTTTTTGCCCCCAATTGCAATCCTATCGTTGACTTTCCTTATGTACAGGATTTTTCGGAACGGGTGCTGCCGGTTTGCTGGACCATCGATGATCACGAAGGAAACGATCAGATCTGGACTTTTAATAATCCGGGCAACCAAGGGATTTATACCCCGACCAATGAAAATGGTTTTGCCATTATCGACAGCGATGAGTATGATGAGGAGGGGATACAAAATTGTGACTTGGTTTCTCCGCTTTTCGATTTCTCTCACCTTGAAAATAACCAGAAAATTATTCTCGAGTTCAGTCATTATTACCGCGATTACGATCCCAGCTCAGCCACCTTTTCGTACCGCAATAATTTTGGTAATTGGAACGATTTACAAACCTGGACCGATGACACTGATAATCCTGAGAAATTTTTCATAGACCTGACATCCCAATTGGCTGGCCTGTCGCGGGTGCAGTTTCGTTGGAATTATATAGGTGAATGGAGTTGGTTCTGGGCTGTCGACGATGTGAAAATTTCTGTCGAAGAGCAAGGTGTACCCCAAAACATAACGATTGCCGATACCACCGTTATCGAAAACGAATTGGCCTGTTTCAACGCCCTCGATTCGATCCTTCTTGCCGGCGAGGAAAGCCCGGTGGTATTAGAAAGTGGTTCCACTGTGGAAATCATTGCCGGGAAATCCATTCGCTTCCTCCCGGGCTTTCATGCCGAATCGGGCAGCGAACTATTTGCCCATATTACTGCTGACAGTACTTTTTGCTCGCCACAAGGTGGTCATGGCATGATGTACGCCGTCCATACAGAAAAGAGCCTGACCTCTGGCATGGTGCTCCAGCCTTCTGCACTAGTCGACGAACAGGAAAGACAGGTTAAGGTCTATCCCAATCCGAATACGGGTCAGTTTTTCGTCGACCTGTTGAATTTCACCGGAACTTCTACCCTTACCCTTATAAGCCTGACCGGTTCTGTGGTATCCCAAACGCAAACTAACGATAAAACCCAACTGTATAATCTGAACCCAACACGCAAAGGGGTATACTTGCTCATTGTAAAGAATGGACAAAGTTTCTTCACTAAAAAAATTATTATACGATAATTTGGGATTCGAACTGTTTTGGGTATATTTACGTCACTCATAACCATTTATCCATAACAGTCATGAAAATATTACACATTGGAGGAACCGGCTTTTTAGGTTCACATATTGTACGAAAACTGATTGAACGGAACCATGATGTGACGGTGCTCACCAGAAATCCCAGCAATGAACTATCTTTTGACTCAACAAAAGTGAAATTCGTTAAAGGGGATATTCTTCAGTTTGACCAACTCGATATTACAGGCCAATACGATGTGTTGGTTTATACGGCCATGATTCCGTTTAAGCCAGGACGGATTTCAACCCAAAAATTTAAAGAGCTTGAAAAGATCACGAGGCTGTATTTTAAAAATACGATAAGCCTTGCAAAGAAACTCTCCTGCCCGTTAATATTGACTTCGGGGGCCAGCTTCATTACAAGGGGCGAACAGGTTGCCGACGAAACCTGGCCCATTGCCCGAGTAGGAATGGCCGCGCTAGGAAAAGTCTACGACGAAATGGTTGCAGAAATAAAAAGGGATCGTTCGGTGCCGCTTATCGAGATGCTTCCGGCACAGATTTACGGGAAAGGGGGTATGTTCAATAAAATGATCTCTATGGCCCGAAATGGCAAGATTGTTATACTCGGCGGCGGCGATAATTATCTGCCCAGGGTTCAGGTCGAAGATTGTGC
>CAZSIK010000403.1:0-2787 GCA_964606515.1 uncultured Prolixibacteraceae bacterium | reverse complement strand
GCAATGATACAAGGCAAACGATCGATGAATTCAGGAATACGACCTCCCTACCGGTGCTGCATTGTTGGCAGGAAGACCAGGGTTTCAGGGCAGCCATGTCGAGGAACAAGGCTATTGCCATGGCCGGTTCACCTTATCTCATTACAATCGATGGCGATATTTTGCTTCACCAGAATTTCATTTCCGATCACTTAAAGGTAGCCAAACCCAAACGTTTTGTTGCCGGAAAACGATGCATGATGGGGCCTTTGTTAACCAAAAGATACATGACAGGGCAGGTTGAATGCCTGAGCTTTTTTTCCAAAGGCCTGATTAATCGGAAAAACGCGGTGCATTCAGCCTGGCTATGTTCCATTTTTTCACGGAAGATAACCCATTTAAAAGGAATAAAAACTTGTAACCTTGGATTTTGGAAATCTGATTTGCTTGAAATAAATGGTTTTAACGAGGAATTCATCGGCTGGGGAAGGGAAGACAGCGACCTGGCCATCCGCCTGATTCATTCCGGGAAAGAATGCCTTAGTTTGCGGTTTAGGGCTATTGCTTATCATCTTCATCATGACGAATATTCACGAAAACAGCTCAACCGCAACGATTCAATTCTGAACAACTCGATCAGGCTGAACCAAACCTGGTGTGAAAAAGGCATCGATCAACACCTGAAAGTAGGAGAAAAGAATTAGTTCATATTTCTTGATTTGCTGGTCATTAGCCATTTCACCCGGGCGTATTTCGAAAAAGTACCAAATGCCGAAATCTTCGCGATGAGGTAGCCTTCGAAACCATCGAGAAAGCCGAGGTAAAATACATAATGCTTCATGAAACGGAATAAAGGACTGAATATCAGATGATAAAACTGTATCTTTTTTCCGTTCCTGAAATATTCATCGGCTTGTTTTTGCGTGTAGCCAACAGCTGCTTTAATATGGTCGTCGTAAGTTTGATAGGTGAAATGGTGCAACCTGCCTTGCACTAAAGTACCTTTTAGTGGTTTGGGAAATAAATACTCGTGAATATCGCCTTGCCAGCTGTATTGCTTCCTGTTTAAAACCCGTTTAATGCAATCGTTCCGCAAACCACTGAAGCGGATCCATTTTCCACAGTAATTGGTTTTACGGTTAAAAATTCCTACCTGCTCTTCATCCGAAAGAGAGAATTCAGATAAACTTTTTTGTAGTTGCTTATCGGCTTCCTCGTCTGCATCTATCGAAACAATCCAATCGTGCAGGGCAAGTTGCATGGCATAATTCTTCTGGTCCGAGAAATTATCGAAGGCACGTATAAAAAAACGTGCCCCGTAGCTCCGGCAAATCTCTTCGGTTTTGTCAGTCGATCCTGAATCCACAATCACCAGGTCATCGGTCAATCCCTTAAGCGAGCGCAAACATCTTTCAATGTTCTTTTCTTCATTCAGGGTAATGATCACTATTGAAAATGGGCATAATTTGTTCGTCTGCTCCATAATTTGGGAAAGCAAATTTGCTTGCGAATATAATGAATTCCTTGTGAAAATTAATTTTGGTAAAACCAAACCAATCTTTTAAAACCGTAACAAAAGAACTTGCACAGAGAACTTGTTTGGAAAGTTTTAATGAACAGGAAGGCTGCTTCGTCGGTGTTTTTCGTGTATTCACCGAATAAAGGGAATTGTTTTCTATCTTTGGAGGCCATTTTTGTTGGCAAATAACTATATTTTTTTGTTGAATCGTAAAAATAAAATAAGATGAAAAAGTCATTGATTGTTGGATTGGTGATCGTGGGTTTGGTGCTGATCCTGATAGGCAGCCTTAGTGGTTGGTATAACAAGATGGTACAAATGGACGAAGGAGTTTCTGAAAGTTGGTCGCAGGTTGAAAATGTGTACCAACGCAGGCTCGATCTGATCCCGAATTTAGTAGCCACGGTGAAAGGATATGCCGAACACGAGAGGGAAACCCTTGAAGGGGTCATCGAAGCCAGGAGCAAAGCCACCTCGGTAAGCATCGATCCCAAGAATTTCAGGAAGCACAATCGGGTCTTTCTTCGGCTTTAAGCAAGCTGATGGTGGTGGTTGAACGCTATCCCGACCTGAAAGCAAATCAAAACTTTCTCGAGTTGCAAGCTCAGCTTGAAGGCACTGAAAACCGTATTGCTGTTGAGCGTAGGAAGTTTAACGAAGTAACCCGTACGTACAATACCTACATCAGGCGCTTTCCACAAAACCTGATGGCCGGTATGTTTGGTTTTGAAAAGAAGGCTTATTTTGAAGCTGAAGAACAAGCCGCTAAAGCCCCCAAAGTGGAGTTCTAAAAAATACACCATGAAACCATCTCAATATTTTTCGAAGGAAGATAAGGACAGGATTTGTGCCGCGATAAAATTGGCCGAAAAGAATACTTCCGGTGAAATCAGGGTGCATCTTGAAAACCATTGTCCAGAGGAGGTCATGGACCGTGCTGCATACTGGTTTGCTGAATTGAAAATGCATAAAACCGCCTTGCGGAACGGGGTCGTGTTCTATCTGGCCCTTGTTGATAAAAAGTTGGCCATTTTAGGCGATGGTGGAATCAATAACAAGGTTCCGGTGGGCTTTTGGGATGAGGTAAAAGCGGCCATGGTGACTCTTTTGAAAGAGAACGATTTTACTGGTGCAATTGAAAAAGGGGTGTTAATGGCAGGTGAAAAGCTGAAAGAACATTTTCCTTATCAAAAGAATGATGAAAACGAGTTGAACGATGAAATTTCGTTTGGAAAGTAAAAAAAAAAGACCTTATAATTATCAGGATGAGAAAGTTACTTTTATTGCTG
>CAZSIK010000402.1:0-2796 GCA_964606515.1 uncultured Prolixibacteraceae bacterium | reverse complement strand
GGAAAACCGCCTTTATTACGCTTCCGATTTTTTCGAACGCCTTTACGAATTTGCTGTTCAGCTCATTAAAGAAGGCAAAGCTTATGTCGACGATCAACCCGCTGAAGTGATCAGTCAACAAAGGGGTACTCCCACTCGTCCGGGAACCGAAAGCCCATACCGTAACCGTTCTGCTCAGGAAAACCTCGGTTTGTTTGAACGGATGAGGGCCGGTGAATTTCCTAACGGGCATTGTGTGTTGCGGGCCAAAATCGATATGGCCTCGCCCAACATGCACCTACGCGACCCGCTGATGTACCGTATTATCCACGAAGAACATCACCGCACCGGTAGCCAATGGTGCATTTATCCCATGTACGACTTTGCCCACGGCCAGTGCGATTTCTTCGAGGGCATTACCCACTCGCTTTGCACCCTCGAATTTGAGGTGCACCGCCCACTATACGAATGGTTTGTCGACCAGCTGCAAACAACCGATTACCGTCCCCGGCAAATTGAATTCTCGAGGTTAAATCTTACCTACACCATGATGAGCAAACGGAAATTACTCCAACTGGTTCAGGAAAAATTAGTAAGTGCTTGGGATGATCCCCGGATGCCTACCCTTTGCGGTTTGCGCCGTCGTGGGTACACCCCGGCATCGATCCGTAACTTTGTCGAGAAAGTGGGCATTACCAAAACCGAAGGGATCACCGACGTGGCCTTACTCGAACATGCCGTGCGTGAAGACCTGAACAAAACGGCACAACGGGTGATGGGGGTGCTGAACCCACTGAAAGTAGTCATCACCAATTATCCTGAAGGTCAGGTCGAAATGATGGAAGCCATCAACAACCCCGAAGACGAGAGCATGGGCACCCGCCAGGTGCCGTTCACCCGCGAACTCTATATCGAACGTGACGATTTTATGGAAAACCCGCCGAAAAAGTTCTACCGCTTATCGCCGGGAACCGAAGTGCGTTTACGCTATGCCTATTTCGTGAAATGCGAAAACGTGGTAAAAGATGAAAATGGCGAAGTTGTTGAATTGCAGTGCACTTACGATCCGGCCTCAAAAGGGGGCAACTCGCCCGACGGTCGTAAAGTGAAAGCTACCTTGCACTGGGTTTCTGCTAAAGAAAATATTGAAGCTGAGGTGCGTTTGTACGATCGCTTGTTTACTGTCGAAGATCCCTCGTCCGATAAAGACGGCGACTTCAGGGACCATTTGAACCCCAACTCGCTGACCATCCTGCCCAAATGCTATATCGAACCTTTTGTAAAAGAAGCCAAAATACTCGATCATTTTCAGTTCGAACGCATGGGCTATTTCAACATCGATAAAGATTCAAGTGCCGGAAAATTGGTGTTCAACCGCACGGTAAGTTTGAAAGACGATTGGGCCAAGATGCAGAATAAATAGTTTTGTAGACAACATCATTATAACAAAGGGTGCCTTTCTCTAAAAAAAAAATTAGGAAGGCATCTTTTGATTTATTTGTTTTTTTCGAAAGAGAATACCTCAATACGTTTTATTTCTGTTTTTCTCAAATTATAGGGTAACGATGACAACAGGCTTATGGATGATTCAATGGGTTTAAAAGAAGTTTTTAGAAAATCAAAAAGTGCTTCAATGCTTCGCACTGGTTCGCCATCGACCCGAATCCCGCCCAGGGTTTTTCTTTGTCGTATCTGTTCTTCGTTCCAGTTGAAAGCCGAAGCAACAACCAAAATTCCTCCGGGGTTCAGCCTTTTATGAATTTTGGACAGCAACCCGACAGGATCGTAGGTTTCATCGATCATGTCATTGAGCAAAATCAGGTCGTAGCCTGTAAATTGTGCTTTCAGGTTCGAGGCATCGGCCTGCCAGAATTCAACTTTTGGGCTTAGTAGGTCAAAACCCAATGCCGTTTCATTGATCTCGCGGAAATGAACCAGCTCCCCTTCATCGGGGAAAGCATAAACGGCAATGCCTTCTTCTTTGATACTGGTAGCCACCTTAATGTTCCGTGCAGTGAAATCGAGGCCGGTAACGTGGTCGAAAACCCTGGCCAGCTCGAAGGTGCTGCGGCCTACTTTACAACCCAGATCGAGGGCTTTACCGGTGTTTTTCCCTTTCATCAGTTCTGCGCAGTACCGGGCAATCTCAACACGGAAGTTGCTTTCTGAAAAGGGGTTGTTGCCATAGTGTGCTTCGCAGTGGCGCACCACTTCGGCATCGGTTTCGTAAATATTTTGCTGTACGATAACTGGCTGGTTGCTTTCAATATACCGGAAACCGGCATGTTGATAAAAGTGCCGTCTGAAAGCATAGCGCGAATGTTGGGTGGCCTCGTTACCGGTAGAGATCCACGAGCCCCCTTTAATCAGGTTGTGTTTGTGGTCGAAGGTAGGGGTCGAGAAGTCATCGTACAGCGGGTGTACCTTAAATCCGTTGAACCCGGTGATGGGCGTTTCGGTCCATTGCCACACATTGCCAATAATATCGTAAAACGGTCCGAAGGCAAAGGTATTTACAGGTACCGGGCTTTGAAAATGTTCGAGGTTAAGGTTGCCCGGCGCTTTCTCCCAGTATGGCTGGTCGGGAAGTTGAGCATTTTGGTATAAGATGTACCATTCTTCTTCCATGGGCAACCTGATGGGTTTTCCGGTCTTGGCTGCCTTCCAGTTACAAAAGGCTTTGGCTTCCAGATAATTTACTTCAACAGGCCAATCCCAGGGCATGGCTATTTCATTGTATACCAAACGAAGCTTCCAGCCATCATCTGTTTTTAACCAAAAGCGACGCGCTCGCGCCAAAAGAATTAAAAATCAAAC
>CAZSIK010000401.1:0-2823 GCA_964606515.1 uncultured Prolixibacteraceae bacterium | reverse complement strand
GTTCCCTGCATCCAGCCCAGAAAACCATTTGGATGAAGGGCATCATTGATTAAGCCGTTCCACCCTTTTTTTACCACGGGGAGAAAAGTATTCTTATCGAGGAAGCCTTTATTGATTCCCCAGGCCAAACCATATACGAAGAATGCCGTTCCCGATGACTCCTTGCCCCCGTAATCGTCCGGATCGACCAGGCTGGAGTTCCAAAAGCCATCTTCGCGCTGGACTTTTACCAAGGCGTTTGCCAGGGCTTTAAAATCGTCGATGTATTCTTTCCTGTGAACATCGTTTTCGGGCAAAACATCAAGCACGCGGACCAGGGCAGCCATCACCCAGCCGTTGCCCCTCGACCAATAACACATTTTTCCCGAGGGGGTGGTAAAGGGCGGATCGAAATTGCCATCGCGCCACCACAAGCCATCGACCGGATTATAAAGACCGGCAGCACCATGCTTGGTTTTTGAATAATTGTAGATTTCATACATCTTATTGAAATACTTTGGGTTGTTGTGAACAACACCCAGTTTGGCAAAAACCGGCATCGACATGTGTATGGCATCAATCCATGACCAATCGTTCACTTTGGTGCTATTCACCATATTATCGATCGTGGTAGTAATGGGAGCAATTCTTTCGGGTTTTTTATCGAGTAAATACAGTTCAATATAGGTCTGGCCACAACATTGATGATCGCCATCGCGGGTAGTTAAGGAACCGTAGGTGGGTTTCCATTCATGGGCAGTGCCCCAATCGACTGCGTATTGATACAGGGCAGTATCGCGGTTCAGGTAATACAGCGCCATAAGCCCTTCGTAATAGGCTGCGCGGGTCCATAAATTACTGGGGCGGGATTTGTCGGTTACGATATCCTTGGCCGGGTCGGGCCATTTGGCCATAAAATAGCGATTGGCCAACTCCATGTCCGACCTGATTTTTGAAGGAGCAGGTAGGTCTTGTGCCTGAACAGCCTGGCCAGACAAGATAAGGAACAGGGCGAGAATAAACAGTTTGCGAATGCTCATTGTCGTATTTTTAAATTAGGTTTGTAGTAAACACAACGAGCCTGCCCAAAATACCAACTGGGACAAGGAAAGAAAGTCAGGTTGGTCTATAATGTTATCATCAATCTGATTTGAACTGTCGTAAAGTTCATACTCTTCCATTAAAAAATATCTTGAAAATAACCGAAAAATTGCAATTCTATAAAAGAATTATCAAAATTATAGGAACGATAACCTTTGAAATTAGAGTTACCACTAAATATTCCGACCTAAATAGTTACCAATTTGGGTAACTTATTTTACCTTTGCAAATCATGAGGATCATAAAGGAAAAAACATTAACCGAATGTTGCAAGTTGAATAAGTACAAGCCAGCATTAGAGTCTGTTAAGTCCTGGATTTTTGAAGTTCGCTACTCTAACTGGGAGAATTCAATTGAATTGAAGTCGAAATATGGTAATGCCAGTATTCTGAATTCAAAAAGAGTTGTATTCAACATCAAGGGTAACGAGTTTAGGTTGATTGTTGATATTGAATACAAACTTAAAATAGTTTTTGTGGTTTGGTTTGGCACACATGCCGAGTATGAAAAAATTGATGCAAAAGCAATAAGTTATGAAAATTAAAATATTAAAAACAGAACAAGAATATAACAATGCTTGTGAGAGGATTTACCATCTCATTCATAGTTGTGAAAATCCTATTGAACCCAATAGCCCTGAAGGTGACGAGATTGAACTTTTATCGCTGCTTGTTGAGAAGTATGAACAAGAGCATTATCCCATCGAAGCTCCAACTCCCATTGATGCCATTAAGTTCAGAATGGAACAGATGAATCTGAAACAATCGGATATTGCTCCGTTATTCGGAGGAAAAACAAGAGTATCAGAAGTATTGAACGGGAAAAGGCCCCTGACTTTAACTATGATTACTTATCTGAACCGATATTTGGGAATACCATTAGAAACATTGGTAAAAGGAGATAAGGAATTAAGCCTCGAACCTGAAAAAAAGGAAAAGCTTTTAACCATCTCTTCCATCAAAGAATACCTTGAAAATAGCCGAAAAATTGCAATACTGTAAAAGAATTATCATAATTGAAGTTGTAATAACTCTTTTCCTAACTGGTGGATTGTCCCGATAATCCGCATCGCCTGTTTTTCCGACATTGTTTTTTCACCTTTTACATATTGATTGAGTAAGCTGCGGTTCATTCCGGCACGCTCTGATATGCCTTTAACGCTTATTGGATAATATTCAAACAAATCCTGAATGTCGATTTTTAATTCAAGTTGATATTCCCCCCTTATCAATTCATCATTGATCGGTTCATCGCTCTCCAATAGACCTTCAAGATGAAGATCGATAGCTTCACGGAGGTTCTTTTTTAATTCATCCAGATTTTCTCCGTGGGAAAAGCACCCTGGTAAACTGTTTATTTCTGCCCACCAACCATCCTGATTGGGACGGACTTTTACTTCTAAACTTTGCATCTCTTTTTTATTTTGATAATCTCCGATGTATTCATCGTTCAAAAGTAGTTATTGTATTTCTTATTATCAAGAATAAAGTAACATATATGATACTTTCATTTCCATTTCTTCATGTATTTGAATCGTTTCTATTTGAAATACAAATCGGCACTTAAAGCAAGGTAAAAACAGAAAAGTAATGAGGATGAAAAAGTATCAATCCTTGTTTTGCCAGCTGTAATCTGCACATCAAGGACCGATTTCATTTTTCACTTTAAACTTTTAACCTTTAACTTGGGATGGCAAATGAGATCATGATCTTCCTAATCCACTTTAATGCACCGTACACTATA
>CAZSIK010000400.1:0-2845 GCA_964606515.1 uncultured Prolixibacteraceae bacterium | reverse complement strand
GTTAAAGCCGATCAATATTATTGATTTAAAGCAAGCCGTCGCCCGGTTCCTCCACCGCAGGAGGGAACAATCGGAGCTAATGATGGATCAGTTTAAACACAACTTGTTACGCGGCATCCCGTCAAAGAAACTGGCCTTACCCACCGTCGAAAAGATTGAATTCCGTGAGTTGAACACTATTGTACGGTGCGAGGGAGAAAACAACTACACCCATTTTTACTTCACCGACGGGTCGAAGCTCCTGATTTCAAAACCGCTGATTGAGTATGAAGAAATACTGGAAGGCTACGGTTTTTTTCGCACCCATAAAACCCATTTGGTGAACCTTATGCATGTAAAAAGTTTCAATAAGACCGATGGCTGTGCTTTGTCGCTTTCGAACGGGCATAGCATTCCCGTATCCCGAAGAAGGAAAGAAGAAGTTCTGGCAAAATTAAAGGGTGAATGAGCTTGACGCGGCACATTTCAAGTAATCCGACTATTAATAATGGTTTCATCTTTTTTTCTGATACAGGAACCAGTATAACGATCCGACAAAAAAACCACCGCCCACGATATTCCCCAGCGTGGCAGCAATTAGGTTGTCGAAAACAAATGCACTCCAGCTAACTGAAGCACCCTCGAAAATGGCCAGCGGAATAAAAAACATGTTGGCAATCGAGTGTTCGAAACCAAAAACCACAAAGGCCATTACCGGCCACCACATGCCAATAATTTTACCACTGGTTTGCTGAGATGACATCGACAACCACATGGCCAGGCACACCAGCCAATTGGCTCCAATACCCTTTAGAAAAGTAACATAAAAAGGGTTCGATAATTTCGATTGAGCGATCTGACTTACAGTTAAGCTCCAAGGTTCGGGCGATACGATTTGGGTAAGGTGTGCCAGAAAATAAGCAATAAAAATGGCGCCCAAAAAGTTGCCCAGATAAACCAGTGTCCAGTTTCGCAACAAGGCCGACACCTTCAATTTTCCGCTTAACACAGGAGGCAAAAAATACGCGTTGTTGCCGGTAAAAAGCTCGGCCCCAGCCAATACAACCAACATCAGTCCCACGGGGAACATGGCCCCGAATAAAAATTTGGCTAAACCCGGATTTTGAGCCGAAAGTTTGGGTACCCCACCTCCTACCATAATCGACAACAATCCCCCGAATGCGATATAGGCCCCAGCCAGAAAACTCAAAACAAGGATTCTTTTCCCATCGAGTTGATGTTTCGCGAGGGCTGCATTTTCGGCAAGCGACACAATTTCACGGGGTGTATTAATGCTCATGGTTCGATTTGATTTGAATTTTTGGTTAAACAGTCAAACCCTCCTTAAAAATCCGGGGCTAATGATAATGAAAAAAGCATTACAGACATTCCCAATTGAAAGTTTCCGTTAAGCAAAACTTCACCTTGGTTCTCTTCGCTTGTAATTGCCTCCTTTCCCAATTACCATTGACTTTTCCCTCTTCGTTCGCTACCGCCAAATTTCATCAGGAATGGTTCATTTTTAAATAATGCGTTTTGATCAAAACTTATATCCCAACGAAATTAAGGTAAGCCTGTTGTTCGTTTCGATATTTGAGTTGGGTGAAATATCGGCAAGTCCTATTTCATAAGAAGCACCGATAGTAATTTTCCCAAATTCAATACCGGCACCGAGGATCAGGCCATAATCCAGGCGTTCAAAATCACCTCCGTCGCCCCATACCACATCCGACTCGTCGGAGCCCGACACACCAAGGACATTTCCATCGGAACTAACTTTACCCAAAAGGCCAATGCCAAGGTACGGACCTACATTTGCAAAAACTTTAATCCCGCCAACTTTATAGGCAGCTTTTGCTGTTAAAGGGATATCCAGATAATAGAGCTTTGTCGTTGAAGAATAATCGACCAGTAAACCATCTTCTTTAACCGAATATCCCTTGGTTGAAAACAATAGCCCTGATTCAAAAGAAATAATTTTAGAAATTGGAAATTCAGCACTAAGACCAATGTGGAAACCAGTATTCGTGTTAAAATCCTCGCTGATTACATCACCTTTCAGTGTTGAATAGACGTTTGAAAGATTCAAGCCTGCTTTAAGTCCCAGATTCTGCGCCTGCAGTTCAGAACTTATTCCACACAGGACAACTACAACTAATAAAATTGCATATTTTCTCATTTTTATACATTTAAGTTTATATTGAGCATTAAGATTTCAAATAAAATTCGACATAGCCATTATCTACACAAATGCATCAAACAGCACCTCTACCGGGTGCAAGGCCTTGCGACCGGTACCATGGGCTATTTGTTCGCGGCAACTGGTTCCGGGGGCAGCGATAATCATCTCGTCGGTTGCTTTCCGAACCGCGGGGAACAGCACCAGCTCGCCAATCTTCATCGACAATTCGTAGTGCTTCTTCTCGTAGCCGAAAGCCCCGGCCATGCCGCAACAGCCCGACGGGATTTCTTCCACCTTGTAATTGACCGGCAACGACAACATTTGTTTCGATGCAGCCGTGGTGGCCAACGACTTCTGATGACAATGCCCGTGCAACTTGATGGTTTTCGTTTCGGTGCTGAACTGGTCGGGCCGAATAAGCCCCTTGCCGGCTTCACGAACGATGAACTCGTCGAACATCAGTGTGTTTTTTGCTAATGTACTGGCTTCAGCCTTATAATTGTCGGGAACCAGTTCAGGGTATTCGTCGCGAAAGGAAAGGATGGCCGAAGGTTCAATACCAACCAGGGGGGTCGAATCCGAAACCAAATCTTTCAACAGCAGAACATTTTTCAACGCTATTTTTTTGGCTTTTTTTACAAGGCCTTTCGACAAATAGGGACGCCCGCTTTGCACATGGCGTGG
>CAZSIK010000399.1:0-2922 GCA_964606515.1 uncultured Prolixibacteraceae bacterium | reverse complement strand
AAGGTTGTCGGTATTCCTGATCATCTGACTTACCTCTTCGGTGTTCAATACTTCAACATTATGACAATTTTCAGTATTTTACTTCACCCTTACTGATGCAGTTTTATTCAGTACGATTTCATTTTACGATAAGCGCTTTTGATATCTTTTTATATCTTGGGCTTGTTTAATCGTGAAGGGATGGCTATATTATTTCAACGAAAAATCCTTTGTTTTCTCTTGCTGCTTCAGGCTGGCACCCTGGTACTTCCTGTTCCTGGTCAGGTTCCGTCTGTTTTTCATCATCTTACTACAAAAGAAGGGCTTTCGAACAGCAATGTCAATGCCATTTTAAAGGACCGTTATGGTTTTTTATGGGTGGCCACCTCTTATGGTTTGAACCGATACGATGGGTACGAATTTAAATTGTATTCTACAGCAAGCGGGGATGGGGCAAACACAATGGTTGCCAATAATGTATGGGGATTGAAGGAAGATGGGGCAGGAAACCTGTGGATCAGTAGCTTCAATTACATGGTGTACCTTCGCGATGAGGACCACTTCATCAGCGATGTTTCTCTACATTTAAAAGGTTTTGGAATCGAAACGGGTCAAAACTACAGGGTTTATATCGATGCCAATAACGACTTGTGGGTTTTTAGCGGATACAAGGCGTTTTATTACCGTTTTTCAAAAAAATTACTTAGCATTTTTAACCTCGATTTAAGTTTGGACCAAATCGACGACTGGCAAATAGGCGATGAGGATAATAGGCTGTATGTTATCTTAAATCAGGGGGTATTGGTAAGTGTTGATAAACAAACCGGTAACTGTACCAAAGAACAACTGGATCCCATCGATAAACCTTCATTATATTATAGGATTTATATTGATTTTAAAGGGGGAATTTGGCTTTCGGGCCGATCGGACGTTATTTATTATAAAAGTAAAGTAGGGGAGGGTTGGAAAAAAATACTGCTGAAATCGGAAACTCCGTTGCGGAACAACCGTGTATTGGCCCTTCTCGATGATAATACGGGGAACTTATGGATTGGAACCGATCACAATGGTGTATTCCTTTATAACTTTTCGACTGAGCGTGTTAGCAATCTCGTGGAAAACCCGGATACCCATTCTTCTATTGCTTCAAACAACATCAGTTGCCTATACCATGATGACAGCGGGATAATGTGGATCGGACACAATAAAAAAGGAATTTCCTATCATCACCCAAGTTTTCATAATATTGTTAATATGAAGTATCCCGAATGCAGGGATGTAAGCGCTATACTGGAAGACAGCAAGGGCATGATTTGGCTTGGCACCGATGGGAATGGCTTATTTTTAAGCGAGGATGCAAGATGCAGTAAAATAAAGAAACTTCCTGTTGGAAAAAGTCCTGTGGTTTCCTTGCTTGAAGACCGCACCGGTAAGGTCTGGGCGGGTACCTTTCTCGATGGATTATATTGTTTCGACAAAGGCCGCATGAACCATTACACAACCGACAACAGTAAATTAGCCTCGAACGACATTTGGTGTTTGGAGGAGGACCGCTATGGAAACCTATGGATTGGTTCGCTTGCAGGGGCCGTTCAAATTTTACGCAACGGGCAATCCAGTTTGCAAACTTTGGAAAATGTGGGTGAAGAGATCAAATACCCAATGGATATGTTCTACGACGAAGGAGATAAGCTCTACGTAGCCACGGTTTTTGGTCTTTATATCATCGATATTACTACCGGTGAATGGGTCAATTACCTTGGGAACCTAAAGGGCACACAGCGTTTCAGGCAAAACCTGATCACAACGGTATTTATTGACAGCCGTAACAGGGTGTGGTTGGGGCATCACGATGGGCTTACCGTATTTGATATGAAAAAGGATACCCTGTATTATATCAATAAAGACAACGGATTAAGAGATAATATTATTCAAGGGATTGCCGAAGATGCACAAAAAAACGTATGGGTCATTACAAATAACGGGCTTTCGGTTGTTACCATTGAACCTGGTTTGAATGAAAATTGGATATTTAAGTGCCGTAATTTCACTTCAAAAGACGGGCTTGGCGATAATTATTTCAACAACCATTCAATTTGCAGGCTCCGAAATGGAGATTTCTTGTTGGGAGGCACCGAAGGGTATTCGGTCATTAATCCCAATAAATTGATGGAGAGAAGTCAAGCACCGGCAAAGGTAATTTTCACCGGCTTATTTGTGAATAATACACCGATTCAAACCGATTCTGTATATAACCGGAGAATTCTATTGAAAAACCCGATAGAACAGACCCGTTCTTTAACCTTTCGGTATAGCGACAAACAAATTGTATTTCAATATACTACCGGGAATATGCTCTTTGTCGATAACATACGGTACGAGTATCTGCTCGAAGGGTTTCATAGCGATTGGCAAAGCACTTCGGAACCTAAAATGATGTTCTCATCTTTGGCCCCCGGAGACTATAAGCTCAAAATTAAATCTTGTAACAGTGATGGTGTTTGCAGCGACCAGGTTTCATCCATCAACATAAAGGTTACACCTCCCTGGTATTTATCGGACTGGGCTTTTGTCGTTTATCTGCTGGCTTTTATCGGTATTTTTACAATAATTCTTTATTTTATTGTAAGAAAGAATTATATCAAACTCGATCGGCAGAGGGTTCAACACGAGATTGAGCAAAAAGCCAATCTTGATGAAATGAAACTTCGTTTTTTCACCCATGTTAGTCATGACCTTCGAACACCTCTTACCCTAATAATTACTCCTTTACAAATTCTGCTCGAAGGACCTATGGAACCAGGTATCCGAAAAAGGCTTGAAACGATACACAAAAGTGCCAAACAGTTACAAAGTCAAATCAGTACCTTGCTCGATTTCCGCAAATTGGATGTAAGGGCCGAAACGTTGCGATTGAAAGATGGCGATTTAGCTGGGTTTATC
>CAZSIK010000398.1:0-3008 GCA_964606515.1 uncultured Prolixibacteraceae bacterium | reverse complement strand
GATCCTTTAGTGCAAAAAACCTCACCTTTCTTAACCTCTCTGCTTACCAGAATTTTTGTTAACTCATCCCAAGTTGAACAGGTAAGCAGTGAATAGGTATCGAAACAGGAACGGTACATACATTCATAGGGCGAATTCGTGAATTCTTACTTCCCGTATCCTTCGAGGTATTTTGCAAAGGCTTCCATTGAATTCAGTTCAGCTTCACGTTCGCAGGCCGAGGTGACCCAGGTAGCAAGGTAGTTGCCGGGTTTGGAAACCATTTCGTAAGCCGTTTTTCCTTTGGTAATTTGTTCGAAATCGTTGGGATTGTATATAATGGCAGCCCCAATTTTAAGTTGGAAGGCAGCAACGTCTTCCGGATGAATACCCCAGGTGGCGATGTAGTTAGCCCCTTCTTTGGTATCGGTAAGGGGGTGATAATTGACTCCGGTAAAAAACTGTACCGGCTTGCTGCTGAAAGCAAAAGCTTCGACCTTGGCCTCGCGGATGCCTGAAAATACCGTTACCCGAACCAGCACATCGATGGTATCACCCTTATAGGCAACCCCTTCTGAAAGCATTTCCATATAAGAAATGTTGGCCTCTTTGCGTATCCTGGCAATACGGTTGGTTACAGGGTTCAACAGAACCTCCTTTTCACCATCCCACAGCCTGACACCACCCATTCCAACGGTAGCACCCACTTTATACTGGTCGGCACCCCACCCTTCCTTTTGTTGATCAGTAGTAGGATACCAACCGCCTTCTTTTAATTCGAGTCCTGGCCGCGTTTTGTTGTAAACATCAACCGAAACTTTATGGTCGAAATAAAGCCTGAGCCCGATCCATTCGTTTTCAACAGCCGGACCATGATGCTTGAGCTTATTGTATAAATTACCAGTATTCGACTCAATCAGGCATACCTGATGGGTACTGTCTTTCCACTGAAGGCTGATGTCGGTTTTGTTTTGAGAGAAACTGGCAAAACCAGAAAACACACATAATAAAGATATTACAATCGATTGGTATTTCATCTTATTTCATTTTATCGGTTAACACCAACAAAAATAACAATTCCTGAATCCAAGCCAATAAAAAAGGAAGATAATTGCCTTATTTCATGGTGTCGTTGTTTTTGCTTTGATTGAATTGGCGTGTCATTTCAATCAGTTTTTCTGCTTGTTCCTGCAAATCGGAGGCAATCCGGTCCATCACCAATGCATTTTCTGAGGTTTGCGTATAAAAATGCTTCATGTTCTTCATGGTATGGGAAAGATGGTTCAAGCTGTCGTTTTGGGCATTGGCATGTTCATAAATTTCGTTAACGATGCGAGAATAATCATCTACCTGCTTATAGGTATCGTTCAGTATTATTCCGGCCTCGCTGCTCACGTGATTGGTATCGGAAGCCATTTTTTTAATTTCCTTGGCGACGCCCTGACTACGGTCGGCCAGCTTTCTGACTTCATCGGCCACCACGGCAAAGCCCAGGCCATGTTCGCCGGCCCTGGCGGCCTCGACTGCAGCATTAAGGGCAAGCAGGTTGGTCTGAAAGGCAATGTCCTCGATAACGGAAATTTTATTTGCAATGGCCTGCATCGACTTTATTGAGCTGTTGAACTTATCGGAACTCGAGTGAATGGTTTGGGTTGTGCTGAGTGATAAATTTTCGGCCTGACGCGCATTGAGGGTACTTTCGTCGATGTATACCGAAAGGTCGTTGATGGCTTTCTCCAGGACGAAACCTGAACTTTCTTGTTCATTGGAAGAATCGAGCAATTGACGCGAGGTTTGGGAAAGATGGTCGGCGGTATAGAGCATGGATTTTGAACCCTCTGTAATTCCATCCACCATCTTGTTAAGCTGGTCTGTCATCCGATTCAGTGAAGCAGCCATCCTGCCAATTTCATCGTGTTGTTTCACTTCGATTCTTTTGCTAAGATCGCCCTGCCCTATCGATTGTGCCAAACCCACACAACGATTCAATGGCCGAACCACCTTCAAAGTAAGGGAGTAGATGATCAATCCCAACATAAGCAGACCAAGCATCGAAACCAAGGCAGAAATCCAGATGGTGCCAAAAACTTTTGAAAGCACCGACGATCTTGGCACCTTGAGGATCAAGGCCCATGGAGTATCACTCTTGCTCAAGCGGATGGGGGCCATCGAAACATACCAGTTTTTATTGCCGACCTCTTCCTCAAACGAGATTCCTTCTCCTTTTTTTAGGTAAGCAGCAAGGAAATTTGATTTTTCGGGAAATGCATCTTCCAATCCCTTCATTTTCATGTTTTTATCGGCGGTTGCCACGATTACCCCCTTGTTTGAAACAATCATTGCCTGAGTCCCTTTGTAGGGCACTATTTTTTCAACAAATGGGGTTAAACGCTGCAGGGAAAAATCGACTCCGGCCAAACCTAAAAAATTTTTTCCATCGTCGAGTACTGGAACGCAAACGCTCGACATTAGGAAAATGGTGGTGTCCTTACCATAGGAATCCAGATAGGGCTCACTGAATTCAACGATCTTTGTTCTTTTCAACATAGAATAATCCGACGAAGGATCTTCCGATTCCAGGTCGAGTTGTTCCCTGATCATCTTTTCTGCCCCTTTCATTGTCACGTAAGTATGACGTTCGCGTCCATGGCTTTTACTCCAATCAGGATTGATTGCACTCAGCTCCATGCTGATCCAGATTGCCATGATATCGGGACTTTCGGCAGAAATATTTTTCAGGAGACGTTGGTAAAAACCACTATCGGCACCATTGCCGATTTGCCAGTTCGATTTAAAAGCCGAGGCCATTCCCCTTACCAGGTTCATATCTGCATTCAGATCGGCTGTTGCCATGTTGGCGTATTCGCGGGTAAGGCTTTCGGTAAGTAACCGGGCACGGGCAATCGATTCTGCCCTGAACCTGCTGATTACTATGAAAATTACCGAAAGATAAAGTGCAAATGAAGTGGCTAGTATCAGAAAGGTAAACCGGAAACGGATACTATTTGTAAGTTTTGTTCTCCCAAATA
>CAZSIK010000397.1:0-3008 GCA_964606515.1 uncultured Prolixibacteraceae bacterium | reverse complement strand
TGAATTCGAAGCTGATCCGAAATTTTGATAAAACTCAACGAAATCAGTTCATTCAAAGTCAGCCCCTTAGATTGAATATTCATAGGTGATGGTGGTAAACCTTTTTGTTTCTTTTCTGTAGGTTTCTGTATAGGATTTTAGTCCGCTCTAACAAGCAAACAATTCCGTTAATACTTCCTGAAAATACTCAAGATCAAACTCATCAGGATCCCAGCTTTCATCCTCTCCCAATCCGAGCCATTCGAGATATTCATAATATTCAGGGTGGTTTTGATCGGCCAGGATTTCAAGCATATTTTTATAGCCCATTACGCCACCGCTATCTTCGGGAGGACAAGCGCCCTGTCCATCGATCAGCTCGGGCATATACGAGACCTCGGGGATCAATTGTTCAAGAAGGATAGTGTGTTGCCAACAATCGCCAAAATCGTAAATATAGGTGTAGGTATCGCCTTTTTTTACAAAAATCTGGCTTAGGGGTATTTTCCCTGCTTCAAGCACTTCCTTGTAGTCGTTTTCAAGCTCTTCATTCTTTTCTGCAATAAGCAATTCTGAATCAAAACCATTGTCCGAGAATTGATACAGGTGACAATCTTCCCAGCCGAACACCGCCTGTATGGCATAGTGCAGGTGATTGAACGAGTAATAGGAAGGGATGGTGATCCTGCGCCAAACACTTGGCTTATCCAGATTGTCGATTGTAATTTTAAGCTGGTAGGTTTGGCTGTTTTGTACTATGGTTTCATCAAATTCCAGCTCACAATCGAATCCGGGATATTCAAGATCATCAATATCATCAAGATGATCGTTTAACCATTCGTTGAATTCTTGTTCCCTGGGATCAGGTTCAAAAACTTCATCTTCGTTTATATCAAGCCTTTTTCGTCGATCAGGTAATAATGGCCGAGACCGGCAACACGGTCAAGATGGGCAATGATTTTTTGGGCTTCCCTATCGGCAATCAGGGGCCCTTGCATGAAGGCAGGCAAGCCATCAACACCGCATTCAATTTCAATCAGGGGAATGTCGTCGGTATCTTCGTCGAGAATGTATTGGGTGAGTGAAGTAAAATCCTTGTGTGGTTTGAATTCATACTCGTGTGCAAACTCGAGGCCGGCATGAACAATGTTATGGGCCAACACATAATCGATTTTTTCAACACCACTTTCCATGTTCATAAAGGATTCAAGGTTTTTCCTGTATTCCGAAACGGGAATATTGAAAAACCAGACCGTATCTTTTACCCCCAGGCAGGCCAGGTCGACAAGGTAGATCCCTGCAGTAATGTTTCCATTGCTATGTTGCCGGGCAACAACCATGTTCGCAATTTGCGATTCTTCCCAGTTGGTATTGACCACACATTCGAAAATGGGCAGGGAACGTGCTTTCTTGCGGATGTAATTCTCGGGACTGAGCATCTGTACCACTTTGCCCTGTGATTTTTTTGCCATAATTGTGCTTTAGGATTCAATAATTCATTTGAAAAGCTGAAAGTATAACAAACCTTCTGAGTAAGCAATACCCTGACAGGAATAAAATTGAAAAAAGTTCAATTCCACATGGGTAGACTTCGACTACGCTCAGTCACCAGCAAACTGCTTGTTTCAGCTCCACATTAGCACAATTAGTAGCAAAAGAGAATAATCTATCAGATACGATTTATTTTAAATAAGCTCAGGATTTTTTAACCCCAAGACTTTGGTTAATCTGAATTTTTCTCCGCGATCCTGACCACCACGCCGATTTGCTTTTCCGGGTGCGACTCGGGCGAAATCCGGTTGATCCTTACTTCGAACAAATCGGTATAACCCAGTTGCAAAAACTTGAAGATCATCGGATTTTCTTCCCTGGGGACGAAACCCAGTTTTTTATTTCCATAATAAAGTGCTACGGCACAAGGATCGTACTTATTTTGGGGTTCGGCTTTCATCATTAAAAAAGAACCCACCTTAAGTTCCTGAAACACATCAATCCCCTCGTAATAGGTAAAACCTGCAAGGGTGAAATTTGAAAAATGCCTGTCGTCCATCTTCATCAATTTTTAATTATGAAACAACAAAAGAATTATGGATCAAAGTTGCAGCACGAAAGTGACAACTTCTGTCACAACAAAAAATAATTGCAATTATTCGTTACGATAATTTTGGAAATGCTCCCTGAGGGATTTTTCAAGTCTTTCTTTTACAAAGAGAGCAAAACCAACCGGTTCCACAATCTCCACCTCCTGCAACAGGCCCATCACGAAACGGCCAATGCCCTCGTAACTGCAAACCTGGGTTTCAAAAATCCAGTGGTTGTCGCTGATTTTCACGAGGTCTTTTTCAGCCAGGGGATATTCTTCGGTTAGCAATTGCGCGGCCCTCATGCCTAATTTGAGCTTCACGGGGATCAAATCATGGCTGCTGATCCTGAAACAATCGATATAACCAGCCTTATGACCCGCTTCGAACGACCAGGCTTCGTCCAAAACTTCCACTTCGCCAATCCGCGAAACCTTGAACAAGCGGTTTTCCTGCTTCGAAACCTCATAGGCCCAAATTTGGATGTAGTTGGTTGTAAAGGCAAAAGGTTCGACAATGCGGTCGCTCACCTTGTGGCTGTGGGCCGAGTTGTACTGATGCAGCACCACCTTTTGCCGGTTTTCAATGGCATCGACCAGGTGGTTTACATTTTGGGCGTTCTTTCCCTTGAAGATGGTTTCGGCCAGGATTTTATAATCGTACACGGTGTACAGTTTCCGTTTCAGGTTTTGTTTGATCAGGTTGTTCTCGTCGATGCTCTCGATGGCACTTTTCAGTATGTAAGCCTCTTCTTCGGTGAAGTGAACCAACTGGCTGATGTCTTTAAAGTAGGGCGACGACTTGTCGATACGGAGGATGTTCCCCTTTTTCTTGATCACGAACCCGGCATCGCGGAATGTTTCGATATACCGGTAAATCGATCGTGAGGTCATCTCGAATTTGCGGGCCAACTCGTTAACCGAATACGTGTTGTTGCCTGTAAGAAGC
>CAZSIK010000396.1:0-3079 GCA_964606515.1 uncultured Prolixibacteraceae bacterium | reverse complement strand
AAGATGGTGATACGCGAATTATTGGCCCATCGTATTAGCGATCCAATCCTGTCGAAGGTGTATTATGAAACCAAGATAACCGAATTATTTGGCTGCCAGCTGGAGCAGTGGTACAGCAGTCAAAATACAATTGTAAATCAGCAACTAAGCGATGCCGACAAGCGAAAAATTCATGCCGCCCGCGAAATCCTGCTTCGGAACATCGCAACGGAACCACCAACCATCGAGGCTCTGGCCCGGCAAGCCGGCACAAATGAATTCCTATTAAAAAAGGGGTTCAAACAACTATTTGGGAAAAGCATCTTTAATTATCTGGTGCACCACCGAATCGAAAAGGCTATTGAATTAATGGACCATTCGGAGCGGTCTCTCGACGAAATTGCCATTCAGGTTGGCTATGCCGACAGTGCCCATTTTTCAAGGGCTTTCAAAAGGCTTAAGGGAGTACCGCCTGGACAGTTTAGAAAAAGGATTACGGATTGAAGATTAACGATTAGTGATTTAATCTAAAATCTTTAATCTCTTTCACCCCAACCTCTTATCAAACTTCCTGAATAACAAAACAATATAAAGTGCATGAACAACTGCTGCCCCTGCCAGATACCACCATGAATGTTCTGTATGGAACAGAGCCCGCTCAACCCACCAAAGAGGCGAAACGGCCAATACCCAGATCCAGTTTGAATCCAAGAAATATCCGGGGATCATGCTGATAAGCAAAATTCCGAAGCCTTTCGACAGGGCAATTCCTTCAACTTTGTTGCCTGCATAAGCCGCCAGGAAAAGCAAAATCATAGGTGCTTCGGAGGCAACTATCAATGAAAGAACTATGTTTTGTACAAAGTTCATTTGAGCATCAAGACCAGTTACGTAAATGAAAAACATCAAAAATAAAAAGCTGTAGGCAATAGGCACTAACATCCTGTTTTTCAAATATCCGGCCTTACCGAGGGGGGTTATGGCCAAATAACTGATAAGCCCTCCATCGCGTTCGTCAAGCAGCATGAAGCCATAAATCATCCCGAACAACATGGCGGTAAGGGGAAGGAAAAAAAGGTTGATGAATGAAATGTATTCGTCGAGCGGGAAGTTGAACCAGAGCATGCTGAGCCTCGAAAGCTGTGGAATACCGAAAACGGCCACAATAGTGATTAGGATGGGCGCTATAAAGCTCATCACCAACATGGGGTCGCGTCCGATCAGTTTCCAATCGCTTTTTAACAAATAATTGTAAGTTGCCATGGCTTCTGATTATTTATGAATGATGTGTTTCGAAAATTGTGCGTATGCGTAGCGATAAGCCAACAAGTTCCAACAAACCAGCACAGCCGAATTGCCGATAATGCCTTTGGCTCCCTGCTCTGCAATGGGCGATAGCAACAAGTCGATCGAGGCGTTGATAGGAAAAAGCAACGATAAACCCGGCCTAAAAAAGTACAACACAATAGGCAAACACATGATCAACCCACCTACCATAATGTTGGCCAAATATTCGTTAAGGCTTTCGGCCGAGGCCGCCAGTCCAAGCCCAAAAAAGGAAAAGAACAGTGAAGTAAGCCCCACCGAAAGGATAGTGGCCGACCATTGATGCACCAAACCACCCGGAATAAAACCGATCAGGATGCTTGTGACGACCGCGATCAGCGTAAGCGATAAGGCTTTTGCCCACAAATACGACGAAAGCCTTACCGGGGTTACAAACAAACTTTGCAGTGTATTTTGCTGTTTTTCCAACAAGATCAAAGCCCCCATAAAGGTAAGCCCGATGATCGAAGTGTCGGAAAGAATCAGGTAAGCAGTTACCTCAGTACGTGCTGTTACCGGAATGCTGAACAGGATGAGCAGGTAAACTGCTGTAAGCACTGCATAAACCATGTAAAAGCCTTGTTTCACCTGAAACAGGATGTCGAACTTCGCCAGGATTGCGGTTATTGAAAGATCGGTTTTTCCGTTGTATGTTGTTTCCATATTCTTTGCCTTATTATATAAAACCTACCCCTGCCCCCCCTCTTTAGGATTGGTGTAGTGCATATTGAGAAGTATGTGTCATTAAATTAAATGTTTGCCGGTTACTTTAATGAAAATATCTTCGAGAGTGGCTTCTTGGGTGTGGATGGTCTCGATTTCGGAACTACCAATCAATTGGATAAACTCGCAGTTCTGGCCTAAGTTGGCCAGGCTGAATTCGCGGGTTTCGCAGTGATTGTTCTCCCTGAACCTTACTTTCACCGACTTCTTCCCGTGCCTCAGCTTCAGGTTTTCGGGTGTGTCGATAATAGGCAGTTGTCCTTCGATCATGAAGGCCAGGCGGTCGCATAGTTCGTCGGCATCGGCCATGTTGTGGGTGGTGAGGAACACCGTGGTGCCTGCATCGCGCAGTTCCAGGATGAAGTCTTTGATCAGTCGGCTGTTGCTGGGATCGAGGCCCGAGGTGGGTTCATCAAGGAACAACAGCTTGGGCTTGTGCATGATGGATCGAATGAAGTTGAGCCTCATGCGCATCCCTTTTGAGAACGCCTCTACTTTCAGGTTCCGGTCTTCCCACAAACCGACTCTTTTCATCAACTCTTCAATATCGAATTTCTCGCAGGTATAGAACGAGGCGAACAATTGCAGATTCTCCAACGCGGTAAAGCGCAGGTATAAGTTGGGGAATTCGAAGGCTACCCCAATGTTCTCATAAAATTTCTTGTCGATGTTGTTCACCTCGCGCCCACGAAGCATCACACTTCCCGAGTAATCTTTGAGCACGCCAGTAAGCACTTTTTGGGTGGTGCTTTTACCTGCTCCGCTGGGTCCCAGGAATCCGAATATTTCGGCATCGCCCACCTCGAACGAAATGTTTTTCAGGGTGGGCAGATATTGTCCTTTATAGGTAAATAGAAGGTCTTTGATCAAAATCATGGCTTCGAAATTTAAACTATAACGAAACAAAAGTAGCCAGGAGATAATAATTTTTCTTGCCCGAAAAGGAGTAGTTCTTGCCCGAAAAGGAGTATTCGAAAACCGTTCAATTACAATGAAAGATTTCTTTCATATAATTTTGATGAAATTGAGAATATGAATATTTAGCGCGAAA
>CAZSIK010000395.1:0-3083 GCA_964606515.1 uncultured Prolixibacteraceae bacterium | reverse complement strand
CTTCGGAAAATATGCTCGGGCGAGGAAACCAGCACCAGGGGTTCTTCGAAACCTCCTTTCTTGAAAAGTTCATAAGCCAGCAAAGCCTGGTGCCGGGTATTCAGTCCAACCGGCTCGATGAGAATCCGTGCCGAATCGATGCCGTTGTCGATCAGGTTTTGTCTCATCTTCATCACCGTGCTCGATGGATCGTCGATTTCACCTGGGGTCGAAATGATCATTTTCAGCATCGAATGGCGTTGGGCAAACTCGTTGGCAAACCACAAGCGCATCAGGGTGCTTTCGCTGGGGTAGCCACCTCCGCCAAGGATTACCAGCGTTTTTGCTTTGGTGTAATTGGGCTGAAATCCTGTGCCTAAACGGTACCTGGCCCAGAATGGCAACGAAGTAAATGCAAGAACGAACAAGATAATCAGCAAAACGCCAGCCAGGAATAAAGTATAGCGGCTAAATTTCAATACCCAACGAATCCAGGTTTTCAATCGCGACATAACAGAAAATTTCTGGTCAAGATAAGGATTCAACTAAATAATTCCTAAAGAAGTACAAGGCATTCATTAAAATTCTAGTTTTATGGTCAAATTGAATTTTTTGATATAAACCTTTATGGAACCTGTACCTGTAAGAGAAATTTGGAATGAACTATTTGAACAATCCTTTCATGTTCAACCCGAAAGATGTGTTTTTTTGCCCCGCTCAGGATCCGACCGTGTGTATTGCAGGCTCGTTGCCGGGGCGCTTCAAGTTATCGGTGCCTACAATGCCGACATGAAAGAAAATGAAGCTTTTTTTTCATTCACCCATAGTTTTACACAAATTGGGGTGCGGGTTCCGGAAATAGTCAGAATCGCTCCCGACAGGAAACATTACCTGATTTCTGACCTGGGGAGTGAAACATTATACGACCGTATTGTTTATCAAAAGAAAGAAGGGGCTTGTAGTTCTACCTTATGTCTTCTGAAAGAAGTACTTGCCGATTTGGTAAACATCCAGGTTGATGGTTCTGCTGTAGTCGATTTCAGTGTTTGTTATCCTCGTGCTGAATTCGACAAGCAATCGGTTTTGTGGGACCTGAACTATTATAAATATGAGTTTTTAAAGCTGACAGCTACTCCTTTTAACGAGGAACTGCTTGAAAACGATTTTAATACCTTGGCTGATTTCCTGGCCGAAGCTCCTTCAACCTATTTCATGTACCGCGATTTTCAAGCAAGAAACGTGATGCTGGTTGGCAATGCCCCTTGGTTTATCGATTACCAGGGAGGCCGTCGCGGGCCATTACAGTACGACCTTGCTTCGATCTTGTTCAGCCCGAAAACCCGACTGAATTCGGTTCAACGTGAAGTTTTACTCGATTATTATCTCGATTGCCTTGAGGATAAGGTCCATATTAATCGCCAAGAGTTCAAGGATCATTATTATGGCTTTGTCTTGATCAGGATTTTGCAGGCCATGGGTGCTTATGCTTTCAGGGGTATTTTCGAGCGAAAGCCCCATTTCAGGGAAAGTATCCCCGATGCCATCCATAACCTTGTTTACCTGCTCGATAAAAAGGTCTTAACGATCGATCTTCCCGAAGTGTTCAGGATTATTCGCCACCTTGCCGTATCGAAATGGTCAAAGCCTTATGTTGTTGATAAAGATCGTTTGACAGTGCGAATTAGCAGTTTTTCCTATAAGAAGGGGATCCCCGACGATCCTTCCGAAAATGGTGGGGGCTTTGTTTTCGATTGCCGGAGTTTGCCCAATCCGGGAAGATATCCTGAGTACAAAACCCTTTCAGGTTTAGATGAAGTGGTAGTACAGTATCTTGAAGGATATGAAGAAGTTGCTGCTTTTCAGGAATCGGCAAGGAAGATGGTCGAAATCACCATTAAGGAATATCTTGCCAGGGGCTTTAACCACCTGTGCATTGGTTTTGGATGTACTGGTGGGCAACACCGTTCGGTTTACCAGGCCGAAAGAATGGCTGCCTGGGTGAAAAACAATTTCGATGTCGACGTGGTTATTGTGCATACTGAAAAAGAAAACTGGAAAAACAATGGCAAAAAAGGCTTGTGAAAAGAAAGAATACAGCCCTCCCGATAATCCGGCATATCGCTGTAAAAAGTGCGACCGGTTGGCTTTGTCCGATAATAAAGTATGCAAACCAAAGAAATTGAAAGGCTAATAATACTTCAGCCTGATCTCGATTACCTGATTGTTCTGGTTAATGTTGACCGTGAAATTTGTAAAACTGGGTCGTGTTGCTCCTTTATGAATATAATTTGAAAAGCCAAAACCTTCCTTGGGCAGCCCTAAACGAGAATACTCCATCCTGCCATTGTCGTTTTCGTCGTCGAGCAGCGCCATACCGTAAACGCCCGGATCGAGGCTGATTTCGATGCACATCTGCCCATCAACCTTCCATTTCTTGTCGAGCTTTTCAACCATGAACGGTCGATCGTCAACGAACTCCTGTTCCTCTTTATAGAAAGAAAGAAGGAGCGCCCCTTTTTCGTTGCGGATGTTGGATATCACCACGTTGGTGGTCAGCTTACCGCTATCAGGCATTTGCAAAAGTATCAGGAATGATATCAGTAGGGCTGCATTCATTTTTATTTCGATAAAAGCGCAGGTGAAAAAGTATTTTCAGGAAGCGAAGAACCACTCTGGAACTTGTTGATGATCATGATTGATTTTCGTCCGTTCAGGAGGTTCTCTTTTTCCATGTAATGAGCAAAGTAGGTCCCATCGGGTTGTTTCCGGTAATCTTTTATCGTTTGGATGTGCTTTAGCGTTCCGTTGAGGTCGTAAAACTCCATTTTATGCACGAGATAATTTTCTTTTGCTATCCATGCGATCCGTTTCGAATAACCATTCTCTTCTTTTATGGCTTCTGTTTTTCCAATACTTTCAATTTTCCAGCAAATAGTATTTTCCAAATTTTCGCTTGAAAGGATACGGTACTCAAAATCATTGAGATTGGGTTTGCTCATATCGGCATTCGAGAATTCAGAACCCATAAAACTTTTTCCTTTTTCGTTGCTCACTATTCGGCGTTCTTTCCGCAGGGCTGGCAGGTAAATCCACATGTCGTCGGC
>CAZSIK010000394.1:1380-3093 GCA_964606515.1 uncultured Prolixibacteraceae bacterium | reverse complement strand
AAAGGGTTTTTCCCTTCAGCTTCCAAAAGCGGGTTGTAGCGGTACAGGTGCCAGTATCCACTTTCAACGGCCAACTTTTCTTCTTCCTGGGTTTTTCCCATACCGGCACGCAAGCCGTGGTTGATACATGGTGCATAGGCAATGATCAACGATGGCCCGGGATACTCTTCCGCTTCCTTAAGTGCTTTGAAGTATTGCGAGTTATTGGCTCCCATAGCCACCTGGGCAACATACACGTAACCGTAGGTCATGGCCATGGCGCCAAGGTCTTTCTTGCGGATCCGTTTGCCTGAAGCGGCAAATTTAGCCACAGCGCCTACCGGTGTCGATTTCGACGATTGCCCACCGGTATTCGAGTAAACTTCGGTGTCGAGTACCAACACGTTTACATCTTGTCCACTGGCCAATACATGGTCCAAACCGCCGTACCCGATGTCGTAAGCCCAGCCGTCGCCACCAAATACCCAGATCGATTTTTTCACCAGGTATTGTTTCAGGCTCAGGATGGTTTTGGCTGCTTCGTGTTTTGAATTTTTAATGGCTTCCAATACTTTGGCCGAGGCGGCTTTCGAGGCCTCGCTCTTGTCTTTTCCCTCGAGCCAGGCGGTATATGCTTCTTTTTCGGCATCTGATGCGCCATTGGCCATGGCTTCGTTCATCAGCATGGCAATCCGGTCGCGTTGGGCGTTGACCCCTTCGCTCATCCCGAAGCCGTATTCGGCATTGTCTTCGAACAGTGAATTCGCCCATGCCACACCCTGACCGCTTACTTTATTCTTGCAGTATGGGGTTGCAGGTGCAGAACCGCCATAAATTGAAGAACAACCGGTTGCATTGGCCACCATCATTTGCTCGCCATATAACTGGGTAATGGTTTTGATGTAAGGGGTTTCTCCGCAACCAGCACAGGCTCCCGAAAATTCGAACAGGGGCTGGGCAAATTGCGAGTTTTTGACCGTTTTGGTTTTGTCGACCACGCTTTCTTTGTAGCCCACCTTTTCATCCATGTACTTGAATCGTTCGGCTTCAGCCATTTGTGTTTCAAGTGGCTTCATAATCAGCGCTTTTTCTTTCGAAGGACAAACGTCGGCACAATTGCCGCAACCGGTACAGTCGAGTGGGGAAACTTGTATTTTAAACTTCAAGCCGTTGAACATCTTTACCGGTGTTGCTTCCCTTACAATGGTGCCAGCCGGTGCAGCAGCAGCCTCTTCTTCGGTAAGCAGGAACGGACGGATGGCAGCGTGGGGACAAACGTAAGCACACTGGTTACATTGGATGCAGTTGTCGGCTTGCCACTCGGGTACGTCGATGGCAATGCCACGTTTTTCGAATGCAGAAGTTCCTGAAATGAAGGCCCCATCTTCGTAATTGTTGAAGGCAGACACAGGCAAGCTGTTGCCTTTTTGAGCATTGATTACGTCGACAATTTTTGTGATGAACTCCGGACGGGTTGCATCGCTTGTGTCTGGTTCAACCGATAGATTGGCCCATTCGGACGGAACGTCAACTTTTACTACATTTTGTCCGCCGGCATCAACGGCTGCATAGTTCATCTTTACAATGCTTTCACCTTTCTTTCCATACGATTTATCGATGGCTTTTTTCATGTGCGAAACAGCCAGCTCGAATGGAATTACGTTGGCAATTTTAAAGAAGGCACTCTGCAGGATGGTGTTGGTACGATTGCCCAAGCCAATTTCAACCGCCAGC
>CAZSIK010000394.1:0-1370 GCA_964606515.1 uncultured Prolixibacteraceae bacterium | reverse complement strand
TTGGTGCGTGATCCCAGTCCTATTTCCTCGCCAAGTTTTGTTCCGTTAATGATATAAAATTGGATATCATTTTTAGCAAGATATTTTTTCATGGGTTCGGGCAAACGTTTTTTTGTTTCTTCCTCGTCCCAGATCGAGTTGAGCAAGAATGATCCGCCTTTTTTCAACCCTTTCAGAACATCGTACATGTTAAGGTAAGCCGGTACATGGCAAGCCACAAAATCGGCAGTGGTAACCAGGTAGGTTGAACGGATGGGACTGTCGCCAAAACGAAGGTGAGAGCAAGTAAATCCACCTGATTTTTTCGAGTCGTATTCGAAATAGCCCTGGCAATATTTGTCGGTGGCATCGCCGATAATAAGCCATAAAATTTGGCCTCAACAGTGTCCGATGAAGAGACTTTAATTTCGGGGATCACCGGTAGCGAAGTAAAGGTGACGTCGTCGACAATACCAATGGTGAACTTGTTTTTAGGCTCTTTCATCTCAAGGTTTTTGTAAACGGCAATAATTTGGGCCGGTGTGGTATCTTTTGAACCTAAACCATAACGTCCACCTACGATAACAGGCCACTGTTTGAATGGGGCTTTTCCTGCTTCGAGTGCCTCGCCAATGGCGTTGCGCACGTCCATGTAAAGAGGCTCGCCAACCGAACCTGGTTCTTTGGCGCGGTCGAGAACTGCAATTCGTTGGGTGGTGGCCGGTAAGGCTTTCATCAGGTGGGCTGTCGAGAAAGGCCTGAAGAGGTGGACTGCCACCAAACCTACTTTCTTTCCTTGTGCCATCAGGTAATCAATTACCTCTTTGCTGGTCTCGGTTACCGAGCCCATGGCCACGATGATATCGGTGGCATCACTGGCGCCATAATAATCGAACAGGTCATATTTGCGGCCGGTGAGATCGCTGATCTGTTTCATGTATCCTTCAACAATACCGGGAACGGCATTATAAAATTTGTTCGAGGCTTCCCTTCCCTGGAAATAGATATCGGGATTTTGGGCGGTACCACGGGTGATAGGGTTTTCGGGGTTCAGTGCTTTATCGCGGAACGCCTGGATGTCGTTCATGTCGACCAGGGGCAACATCTGTTCCTGGGTGAGTACTTCAATTTTCTGTAATTCGTGCGAGGTGCGGAATCCATCGAAGAAAGCACAGAAGGGTATCCTCGATTTCAGGGTGGCCAGATGGGCTACACCCGCCAGGTCCATCTCTTCCTGTACAGAACCGGAAGCCAGGAAGGCAAAGCCAGTCTGGCGGGCAGCATAAATGTCGCTGTGGTCGCCAAAAATCGATAAGGCATGAGCAGCCAAAGCACGGGCGCTGACATGGAAGACAGTTGGCAACAATTCGCCTGAAATTTTGTACATATTG
>CAZSIK010000393.1:0-3098 GCA_964606515.1 uncultured Prolixibacteraceae bacterium | reverse complement strand
GATACGCCACTGGCTTTCTTCTGGTTGCTCAGCTTGTGGTTTTCTGTAAAACTGTTTCTTACCCGCCGAAATATTTGGTTGCTCCTTTTTGGTCTTTCGGTGGGTTTGGCCATGTTGTCGAAATACCAGGCTGTTTTCCTATGGTTGGGTTTGGGGTTATACATTTTGTTCCAGGATAGAAAATGGTTCAAATCGAAATATTTATATTTTTCAATACTGATTACCGCCATACTATTCTTACCTGTGGTATGGTGGAATCTTAATCACAATCTGGCCAGTCTTGCTTTTCATGGAAACCGGGTTGGCTTTGGACAGATAAAGATACATTGGTTTGCTCAGGAAATGGCAGGACAAATATTCTACAATAATCCTGTAGTCGTTTTTATTATTGTGTTTACCGTGGTTGCTTTTTTTCGAAAGAATGGATGGGCTAAGGACAGGATGATGCTTCTGCTTGCGGGATTTTCGTTTCCCCTGGCTTTAATTGCGCTTCTGATCTCCATGTTCAACCGTACCTTGCCCCATTGGAGTGGCCCTGCATATTATGCTTTGTTCCTTTTTTCATCGGAATTGCTTGGAAGGATGGCAGAAGAGAAAAGAATCTGTTTTCAGAAAAGTTTATATTGGGCCAATGCTTTTCTGCTTTCAGTTTTAATAATAGGGGCTTTGCACATCAATATAGGGATATTGCCCGTGAGGAATGAACCTGATCGGACACGACAAGGCAGAAACGATTTTTCGCTCGATCTTTACGGATGGAAGCAGATGGGAGATAAACTCGAAGAATGGGTAAAAAATCAGGAACCTTGGGAAGATGAACCAGTCTTCTTTACCCGAAACTGGTTTCCGGGTGGCCATTTATCTTATTATTTTGCCAGGCCTTACCAGCATTCTTTTTGGGTATATGGATCAGGAAAAGAACAACATCATTTCATCGAAGTGAACCGCTTGAATGAACCGGTTAAGGAAGGCAACGATCTGGTTTATATTGCTTTGTCAACCAATTTCAGGCCTTTGCCCGAGGAAGTGATCTCTTGGTTTGCTTCGGTCGACGAACCTGATGTAATTCCCATTCTCAGGAATAAGCATACGGTTTACAATATATTCGTGTATCGGCTCAGATGTGCCCAAAAGAACCTTGATTTCTCCGATTTTCTCTTGGATAAAGATTAGCCTTTTTCTACATATAGTTGGCTGGCTTCGTGCCTGATCACTTTAATTGTAGCCCCTTTATCAATAAAGCCATCTTCCGACTTGGCATCCCATATTGTGTTGTCGACTAAAACCTTTCCCGAAGGCCGCAAAACAGTTTGCGCTATACCTGTTTTGCCCACCATGGCAAATTGCTGGGTGTCGACAGCCACGTAGCCGTTAGCCGTAATTTGTTCGCTATGCAGGGCCAACGATTGCAGCGCTCCTTTTTGTGCGGTAAATAATTTCTGGCTTAGGTAGATAGCCAGAACAAAGCCAAAGAAGATCGACAGGGTAACCGTCAGCAAGGCTACAAGAATAGTTTGTCCGTTCACATTTTCAAAGTTGAACCTCACGTTGTTCAGAAGGCTGAGCGTGAGCCCGACCACAGTCAGCGTGATGCCTGCGGCTCCGGTGATCCCGAATCCGGGTACTATGAATATCTCCAGGGCAATCAGAATTAAGCCGATCACGAAAATTACAATTTCCCAGTTTTCAGCAAGGCCTTCAAGATAAAGTGGGGCAAAATATCCTATTGCTGCCAGAATGGCAATAACTAAAGGAAATCCAATTCCAGGTGTTTGCATTTCAAAATAGATTCCCCCGATAATGGCCATGATTAATATGCCAGAAACTACCGGATGGGTTAAAAACCCGATAATGAGGTCGATAGTGGTAGGCTTGTATTCTTTGATTTCGTAGTGGCTTATGTTGGCTTTTTCTAGCAATTCTTCCACATTTTCAACAATCCCTTCGCAAAAACCATTTTTGACCGCTTCACGGGCAGTGAAGGTGAGTATTTTACCGGTATCGATAATGCCCGGGATGAAGACATCCTCATCGACCATGGCTTCGGCAATCAAGGGATCGCGGAACCACCTGATCACGGTATCCTGGCCATTGATCAATGTGTCGGCCCCATGGCTTTCGGCTGTCGACCTCATGATGCTCCTGAAATATGATTGGTATTTGTCTGGTGCTTTTTCTCCGGTTTGGTTCACCACGGTGGCTGCCCCGATGTTGGCTCCCGGGCGCATGAAAATACTGTCGGCAGCTATTGAAATCAGAGCTCCTGCCGATGCAGCATTGTTGTCGATAAATACCCATACCGGGATCAAGCTATTCAGTATTTTGGTCCTGATTGAATCGGCATCGAGAACAGTTCCTCCGTATGTGTTCAGGTGAATCAGGATGATATTGGCATTTAAACTATCGGCTTCAGCAAAAGCTTTCTTGGTTTGCCTCCAGGTTGAAGGGGCAATTTCTTGTTTGATATTGAATTTGTAGATCAATTTGGTGGAATCGGTAGCATAAGTAGATAATACAATGATTGTTATATAAATTAATAATCCAATTTTTTTCATGGCAAAGTTTTATTTAATTCTTTCCCGAAGGTAAAAAATAATCCTTAAAATATGACCTGTTTTTAAAATCTCTCTAAACCAGCGACAAATTGACGCATTACTAGTTCTTATCTGCTCCATTTGCGAAGGTTCTATTTTAATTCAGCTTTTTTTTTGCCATCTTCGTACTCGAAAAAGGCTAGAAAGGCCACAACTTTTAATAAAAAACACAGATCAATATCAACACAACTGTAAATGGGTTGTTGATTACTAACCATTTAAAAATAATTTTTGATTATGAAAATTGAATTGAAGAAAGACTTTAAGTATGCTTTGATTGTACCCACAAGTATGGGATTAAGAGTAACCCCCGATAATGGTCAACCGGTACACAGCAGCGACTTGTTCAGGTTACAGGCAACCAGTGCCGAAACCAATGTGGCCAGTATTGCTTCTTACCTTGGACTTCCGGTAAAAGTATTGACCACCTTGGTTAAAGGCAGTCCGTTTGCCCATTTTATAAAAGCCAACCTGAAAAGCCGGAATATGGATTTTGAAGCTAAA
>CAZSIK010000392.1:2261-3137 GCA_964606515.1 uncultured Prolixibacteraceae bacterium | reverse complement strand
AGACATAAAATCGATTGAAGTGTTGAAAGATGCCGGGGCTACTGCCATCTACGGTTCAAAAGGTGCCGACGGGGTTTTGCTCATCGAAACCCGAAAAGGGAAGATGGGAAAAGTACAATTCGAGTACCAATACAAACACAGTTTCAACGTACAACCCCCTGCTATTCCCATGTTGAGCGGCGATGAATACATCATGCTCCAGCTCGAACAGCTGCACAATGCCCGCGGCGTTTTTACCCTCCCCAGGGAAATTGCCTACGACCGCGATTTTAAAGATTTTCACGAATATTCGGCCAATACCGACTGGGTGGATGCAGTTACCCAAAACGCCATGACCATGGACCATTATTTCGCATTATCGGGCGGGGGTGACAAAACCCGGTACTCGGCCTCGTTCAGCTTTGTCGACGAGGGCGGTACCACGATCAATACCAGCGCCCAACGCTTCTCAACCCGTATCAACCTCGACTATATCCTCTCCAAAAAGTTGATGTACACCATTTTGTTCAGTTACACCACCAACAATACTGAAGGAAACGTTTCATTAACCGATGAATCGGGAAGATCAAGGAACATCCGACAGATGGCTTATGTTAAAGCACCAAATATGAGCATTTTCGAGTTCGACGACGAAGGAAATCCAACCACTGAATACTTTACTCCTATTACAAGTTATCAGGGAAGTGGTGAAATTTTCTATAATCCTGTTGCTGTAGGACGATTGGGACGTAACGACAAAAAAGAATATGGCCTCGAAAATACCTTCAAACTCCGATACACCATTAATGATTGGCTCCGTTTCCGCGAGACCCTTTCGTTCCAGTATACCGGGGGCAAAAGTAAAATATTCCTTCCCTATAACGCGATAGGAGTCGA
>CAZSIK010000392.1:992-2251 GCA_964606515.1 uncultured Prolixibacteraceae bacterium | reverse complement strand
AACTGGAACGTGAACCGTGCCGAAGAATCGAACAACATTTATTCGGCCATCAAATCTGAAACCCAGTTTCTATTTAATGCTCCCTTCGATGTTAACATCCATGATTTATCGGGAGCCATTTCATGGATCACCTCCCAGTCGAACTACGAATGGATGAACATGCAAAGCAACCGTACCCCTTCAACCAGTATCCAAGACCCGTCCGTCAATTCCCAAATTAACTGGATTGGATCCGGGTCGGGCGATTCGCGCGAACTTGGTGCCGTGATCAACGTCAATTACAAATACCTCGACCGCTACATGATCCAAGCCAACGCACGTGCCGATGCCAACTCGGCCTTCGGGGTCAACAACCGTTGGGGGCTATTTAAATCGGTATCGTTGGGATGGCGCTTCTCGAGTGAACCCTTCTTTTCAATGGCCGATTGGATTGGGGAAAGCATGTTGCGCTTAAGCTGGGGTACTTCAGGGCGGCCTCCTGGCGACCCGTATGCCCGTTTTGCCTTATACGAAACGGCCGGATGGAGCAGTTATGCAGCTAATCCCGCCATCAACCCTACAAGGGTACAACTCGACAACCTGAAATGGGAAAATGTTGAATCGTACAACCTGGGTTTAAACATTAATCTATTCAAAGACCGGCTTTATATCGAAACCGATGTGTATACCAAAAAAACCACCGACCTCTTGTTCAAGGATTACAACATCCCCTTCTCCTCCGGTTTCTCGCAGCTTAAATTTTTCAATGGTGGTGAAATGAGTAATTCAGGCTTCGAGTTAATGATGAACTACAAAATTATCCGCAAAAAAGATTTTCTATGGATCATCGATTTCAACACCTCGAAAAATGTAAATGCTTTTACCACATTGCCCGAGAATTTCAATACCGAGCGGTCGACCTCAATTTCGAATGGCCAATACCCGCTTAAGGTGGTTGAAGGACAACCCATCGGATCGTTTTTCGGATTCGAATACCTTGGAGTATGGTCGAAAGATGCCGATGTGATTGCAACCGATGCACAAGGAACCCCCTTGCGCGACAGCGAAGGAAACATCCTCCCGCTCACTTACATGGGCGCTTATACCTTTAAAGGCGGCGATGCAATCTACCGTGACCAGAACCACGACGGGAAAATCGACCTGAACGATGTGGTGTTCATTGGCGATTCAAATCCCGACTTCATAGGAGGGTTCGGATCGACAATCAAATACAAGGATTTTGACCTTAAAGCGGTAAATAGAGCAGGAAGCGATGAAGA
>CAZSIK010000392.1:0-982 GCA_964606515.1 uncultured Prolixibacteraceae bacterium | reverse complement strand
CTCAATAGGATTTCACTACCGTATTGGTTTCGACATCATCAACAAGGTAGCGATCGAAACCGAAGGGATGAACAACCGGAACAACCAAAGCAAGGCGGTATTGCGTCGCTGGAGAATTGAAGGACAGGATGAACCCAACATGCTGCCCCGGGCTTACGAATACCATCCCTGCAACAACCTGGGCTCCGACCGTTATGTCGAAAAGGGTGATTTCTTAAGGTTGAACAGCCTGAAAATAGGGTACAAAGTACCACAAAGAGTTTGCAATACGCTAAGCGTGAACCGGATCAACCTTGCTTTGAGTGCACGCAAACTGCTCACCTTCACCAATTATAGCGGTCAGGACCCCGAAGTAGGTCAGAATGCTACCGATCCCTTCTGGATTGGTGTAGATGAAGCTCGCACCCCTCCGGCCCGAATGACCACACTTAGTATTTCGGTTGCTTTTTAAGAAATGAGGAATATAATAACGAAGGATCATAAAGATACGATAAAGCTATGATGCGAAAGATTAAATATATTATGGTGACCTTGGTTCTGGCGCTACAATTGGGTTGTAACAATTGGCTGGAAATGTTGCCACCAAGTGGACTCACCAGGGAAGAATTCTGGAAAACCAGGGAAGATGTTGATGCGGTATTAATGGGAGCATACAGTGCCTTTGCCACCCTCGACAACCTGATGTTCATCCATGGCGAAGCCCGAGGCGATATGGTTACTTACGACATCAACACTTCGGGTGATGTGCTTAATTTGATGAACAGCAACATTTATCCCGAAAACTGGCTAAGCAATTGGGAAAATTTTTACAAAGTAATCAACTACTGTAACGACATCATCAAAAATGCCCCGGAAGTTCAAAAAGTAGATAAAACCTTCGACGAATACCAGATGAAGGGCTTGATGGCGGAAGCCTATTTCCTGCGCAGCCTGGCTTATTTTTACCTTGTCAGGATTTTCAAGGACGTTCCATTGATTCTGG
>CAZSIK010000391.1:0-3155 GCA_964606515.1 uncultured Prolixibacteraceae bacterium | reverse complement strand
GTCCGTTTGGTGCTTTAAACATGGGCTTTTCATTTTCGAAAAACACACCTTCGCCCTTGTATTCGTATTTAAAGGGATCGAATATGGGCAGTTCGGTTGAAGCTTCAGGATTGCACAGGTATAAATCGTCGGGACAATCTATGTCGGGTAGTTTGTGAACAATAAGCACCATGGTGCAATAAGAGCTGCATTCGGATTGGTTTCCGGGGAATTCAAGGACGAGATGATGGGTGCCGGGGCCAGCTGTGGCGGGATTAAACCCATTTGGAAGAGGGATTCCATTAAAATATACAATGGCATTGGTTCCTTCTGCCGGATTAAAGGGTGGGGTATCAAGGCAAACCTCGATGGTGTCGGGACATTGAACGGGTAACACTTCATGCACACAAACCAGAAAAACACAGGAATCCTTGCATTGCTCGTCGATGATGATCCTGTATTTTATCTGATGACAATTTTTTGCTCCTGGCAGATAAGGCGCCTGAAAGACCCCTTCGGAGTTAATGTACTCTCCAAAGAATTCCCCTTGGGGATCAAAATTCCAAAGCGAAGCCAGATCGGTTTTTTCGTCAGGGCAAACCCAGAGTTCTTTGGGGCATTCAAGCTTAAAATCGCCTACCTCTATGTTGAAGTTGCAGGAAGAGGAGCAACCAAATTGATCGTACACGGTTAAGGTAAGAACGTATTTGCCTGGTTTGGGGGCACTGAAGTAAGACAATCCTCCTTTTGAAAAAATCCCTGTCCCACTGTATTGGTATTTTGGATAATTGAGGGGTGGAAGCACTGCAATTTGGTTAACACTACACAACGACATATCGTTGGGACATTTCAATTCTGGTTTAGGGATAACCATGATGATGAATTCACAGGTATAGATACAGTTCAGGTTGTTGTCGGCTTTATAGTCAATTTTTACGGGGTGTGCCCTGATTCCGGCAGTGGGAGGATTAAAACCGTTGGGTATTTCTTTCCCATTCCAGTAAAAATGGAAAGGAACATCAAGGTTGGGAAGGAAGGGTGCTCCATCGGAACACAAATAAACGGTATCGGGACAGTCGAACCGGGGTGCTGCAAGGATGCAAACCAAAAAAGTGCAGGAGTCTTTGCACCCGTATTCATTTTTCAATCTGTATTCTATTGGAATACATTTGTTTTCGAAGAGCATGGGCGCTTCGAATATTCCTTCAGGGGTGGTGAAATCGCCCGAGAAAACTGCGTCAGGATGAAAATTCCAAAGCGTATATAAGTCGGTTTTCTTCCCCGAACAAACCACCAACTCCTTGGGACATTCGATCTTGAAATCGATAACCGTAATGATGAATTCACATTTTGCTTTACAACCATATTTGTTGATAACAGTTAGAGTAATCAAATGCTTTCCCAGCCCTGCTTTGTTAGGATCAAAAATGGGTTTTTTGTCGATCACAACGATCCCTGGTCCGTTGTACTCCCATTGCGGGAAATCGGGTATGGGCAAAACAAGGGCTTCTTCCGATGTACAAACAAACAGGTCGCCGGGGCGTTTAGGTTTAGGTAAAGGGTTTACCACGAGGGTAAACCGACAGGTGTATTCGCAATAGGGTTCTTTGCTGAATATATAAACAAAGTCGATTTCGTAAGTGCCGGGTTCAAGTGTGGTGAGGTCTACAATGTTTCCTTTTAAAAAGAAATTTCCAGGCATGGTTGGGAAAAGGACCAGCGATGAATCGCTCTCGCACATTTCGACAACCGATGGGCATTCGATTCGGGGATAGGGAACGATGCAGACCTGAAATTCGCAAGTTTCCGTGCAACCATTGGCATCTTCGAGTACATATTTTATGTTGAAACACTTTTCTTCATAAACAAGTGGCGCTGTAAAAATACCTTCTGCACTTACATAATCGCCCGAGAAAACCCCATCGGGAGGGAAATTCCATAATTTGGTCAGATCGGTTTTCTGGTTTGCACAGACTTGCAGCAATCTTGGACATTCAAGGTTCAGGTCTACTACAGTAATATAAAATGCACAAGTCTTCTCACATTTATAATCGTTGTAAACGGCCAGTGTAATTTTATGTTTTCCTGGGCCTGCTTTTGCCGGGTCGAAATAGGGAATTCCATTTACAAAGACAACACCATCGCCTTGATACTCCCAGCCTAATTTTTCGGGAATGGGCAAGGCAATGGTTCCCCCGTTGAGGCCACAAATGGTTTGGTCTTTTGGACATTCAACTTCGGGTAAGGGGTTCAGGGTAACAGTGAAAATGCAAATTCCATCGCAACCTTGAAGACGCTCATAAACGTATGCAATGGTGTAAGTTCCGGGTTTGGGAGCAAATAAAAAATTATCTTTCACATAATCGCCCGAATATATCCCCCCTATAGGTTTGATGGGGGCAATCTTGGCCAGGTCGATTTTTTCGGCATAGCAAATCCTGATTCCGTTAGCAGGGCATCCTTCAATCTCGCCATTGGTAAGGCTGACTATGGTTTTACAGCTGCTTGAGCAACCGGTTCGCGAATCGGTCACGGTATAGGTAATGGTATGTTCACCCGGGCCTGCTTTCCTGCAATCGAAATAGCCATCAGTAGAGATATAATCTCCCGAGAATTTTCCTCCTGAAGGTTTGAAATCGGGGTGATTGCCTAAAAAAATGGACTCGAACGACCAGCAAAAAGCCAGGAGCCTGGGGCAGAATACTTCGGGAACAACCCTGATGATAATTTGAAAATCGCAAACAAAATAGGGTTTGGTACTGGTATTCACATAGTGAATGTCGATTGTGGCCCCTTTCGGGTAATCGGATGGTGCGATTTGGGTAACTACCTGCTGGTTGCTTAGGGTGAATGTACCTCCTGCGGGAAGATTGCCCAAATTGTGTAAAACGACGGTTGGATCGTTGGCACAATAATAGTTTACCTTTTCAGGACAGGTATAGACTACCTGGGCATTCATCACGAATCCATTTAATAAAATGATAATGATGAATGCATTCTTCAAGAAAGAACATGTTTTCATATCGCGTTATATTTAGGTTCTGCTTCTATTGGGGGCAAAGAAGTTACAAATTATAAAAAAACACAGACATTTACAATCGATTTGAAATTATTCTTGAGACACTAGTGTCTATTAATTTTTGTTAAAAATCCTCATATCTGTTTTATGCACAACA
>CAZSIK010000390.1:0-3158 GCA_964606515.1 uncultured Prolixibacteraceae bacterium | reverse complement strand
GAAAGATTGGTGGTTGCAAGTGTTTACCCATACTGGTATACTAACGAATAATCAAAATAATTTATTCATGGTTTTCAGTTTTTTTTGTTAATATGGTATTTAACTCCAAAAAGTACCGAAGGGTCATTGAAGTCTTTTTTACCCAGAACAGCCACATTTCGCCCCACATAAACAGCTTTTATCTATGCTAAACTAAAAAAAGTGAAATTTTCAAATGCCTTCCTCAAATCGGGGCCAATCCCTGAATAAAAACACGCAAAAGCATAACAAACGATGAATTGTTCCAGCAAATGTTTTGAACCACTTTTTATTTGAATGTCTGTAATTATCTGTTATTCAAGCATTAATGATGTTAGAAAACAAAAATAATTAGAAACGAATATTGTACCTGTCCTTCGCGTAAGATCCAAAAAATCCGTATCCATTACTAATATTGCTGTAAACAGGGATAGGATATTCACCAAAAGGATCATCCTCTGAAAAGAAATTTTCATTCCTACTATACAGGTATTGAGCCAAAGGAGGCGAGAGGTGGCGTAATATAATATTGGCTTCACCGTGTTCGCTATCCAAAAAGTAAATCAATTCGCCCTCAAGGTGGCCATCTTTTGCTACTTCATCACCAATAACAAAATCAAAGCTAGCGTGGTCGCACCAAAAAATACCATCCTCTTCTCCTGAAGATATACTTGCAATGTACTGGTTTCGTTCAAGCTGAATATCAATAAAGCTATAGTGGGCTTTCATTTTGTATGGGTTTTCAGTTGTCTCAAGATAAGCCGTGTCGATGGAAACTATTGGCATAAGCTTTACTGACGAAGAAATTGCTGTGGGCATTTTATCTGCTTCTGCTTTTATATGGTATTCCTTATCAATGGAAGGCGAAAACGATGAAGGGGAATAATAATTATAACCATCATCGGTGATCAGGTCGAATTGGTAAACCCCATTTTCATAAAGCGAGACTACTGCATTGCTTACACTGTCGCTGCAATTGCGGCACGAATGGGGTACTGTTTTTTGTACAACCAACCTAATCCCTTCGCCCTGGCTAATAAAACCATTTAGGACAAGGAAGTCGCCCTTATACGGGATGTCCAATTCTGTTTCTCTTTCTGAAACATCGCAGGATATAGTTGTTACTATTAACAACAGATAAATAAGTAATTTAAAAATTGATGCCATAGCTGATGGTGGGTATTATTCCGAATATTGATGTTAATACTAATTTGCCATTCGATCGGTTAACGTGTGCGTATGATGCGTTCCGACGGTTATAGGCATTGTATATATTAAACCGGAGATGTTTTAACCTCCCCTTTTCTGATAACCATTCGTGAGTCAGCATTACATCCAAACGGTGGTATGGAGGTAGCCTATACCCATTTATTGTTGAATATAGGTTGTGCGGCCCAAAACTGTCATTGCCTGCAAAATAGCCATCTGTTAACGTAAATGCTTGCCCCGACATAAACCTAAAGGATGATGATAGCTCCCACCCTTTCTGTATGGTAGCTGCGCTTGTTATAGTTATAACATGCCTATGGTCATAAATGAAAGGGAATGGTTTCCCCTGGTTAATATCACTAAAGGTCCTTTCGCTCCATGAAAGGGTGTACGCCAGGGTACCCCTGACTTTTCCGGTATTTTTCTCGCAAAGGAACTCAATGCCATAAGCCTCGCCCTGCCCATCGAACGATATCCGGTCGTATACATTTCCTGTATTCTGCTCCACTCCCGAGAACCTATACTCTACAAGGTGGTACATCTTTTTGTAGAACCCTTCTATCCCAAAATCGAGATGGGGACTTGTGCCAAAAAAACCTGCTGCGAACTGGTGTACTTCCTGAGGCTTGACCTTGTTGTTGGAAAGGATCCATACCTCCATAGGGTTACCTCCTGAAGAGTTTAGCAGCAAATGGGTAAATTGATGGTTAAGGGTATAGCTGGCTTTTATGGAAGTGTTCTTGTTTAGCATGGTTTTGTACGATACCCTTGGTTCAAGCTTTAGGTAATTTTTGCCCTGCGACATAAAAGCGCCGGACCTCGCCCCGATATTAAGGGATGTATTAATACTTGGATTATATTCGAGTTCCACATAGGATGAGAGGTTGATGCCACGAAAAATAAAATTTTGTCCATAGGTGGTATCCTTTAATATACTCAATGCGCTTTTATAGAACTCTTTTTGGATGTTAGGACATATAACATAAAAAGAACCCTCGACCCCAAACTTATAACGCATTTTGGATGAAAAGTGGTAGTCGGCGCTGCTCTTGACCGATAGGTAGGATATTTTTGAATAATCAGACGATTTATAGTGCTCATCGTCATCATCATCTTTTTTGACAACCTCGTTGAAATAGGTGTTGCTGGACAAAGAGTATGCAACCGATGTAGAGAGGAACAGCTTGCCCGAATAGTTCTTCCGGCTTCCTGCCGAAACCAGGAGGTTGTGATGCCTAAACCCCGAATTGTCGGAACTGGAACGATCCTTATTGTCCACCGAATAAAAATCGTTTGATGTGAACACGTTAAGATATTGCTTTGAGTTGGCGGAATGTTGGTGGCTCAGCTTCGCGTTAATGTCGAAAGCGTTGAGACTGATCATGCTGATCCCTCCCCCGAGATCTGCCTGATACTCGAGCTCGTCAAGATATTTAATCCGTTTGGGCAGGTTGATTACATCGAGGTAAGAGGTGCGCGCTGCAAGCATGTACGATGTTTTGCCTCCTGCAATTGGCCCGCCAATAGTAGCACCGGCGGAAAGAGTCCCTATTTCTGCTTTATAATTAGGCTCCGAACGGCTTCCTTCTTTCATCCCGATATCGAGAATGGACGAAGAGCAGTTGCCGTAGCGGGCCGGAAACCCGCCTTTATAGAGATCAATATTTCCAATGGCTTCAGGGTTGATACTCGAAACCAGGCCCATTGCATGGTTGGTGGTAAACAAGGGGGCATCATCAATAAGAAAGAGGTTTTGCCCCGATGTGCCTCCCCTTACGTACAGGCGCGAAAATCCCTCCTTCCCGTTCGTAATACCGGGCAGGTAGGTAAGGCTTTTCAGTATGTCGGGCACACCTGCAAATGTGGGCAACGATTTAATTTTACTGACAGGGACATTAATTTTCCCCAGGATGGTTTGCATGTGCAGTTTT
>CAZSIK010000389.1:0-3165 GCA_964606515.1 uncultured Prolixibacteraceae bacterium | reverse complement strand
TTATTCCATATGCAGGTTACAAGCGCTGAAACTAACGTGGCAAGCATTTCCTCATATCTGGGCCTGCCGGTTAAAGTTCTGACAAATTTTGTTAAAGGTAGTCCGGTAGCTCGCATTATTAAGGATAATCTTTCAGAAAGGCATATGGTATTTGAAGGAGTTGATGTTGACCATGGTGGACCATGGGGTTATCGTCATCAGATCAACATTGCCGATAGCGGATACGGTTCCCGCGGGCCCAGGGTTTGGAACGACCGGGCAGGTGAAGTTGGACGCACGCTGAATGTGAAGGACTTCGACCTTGACCGAATTTTTGGCAAAGAAGGGGTACAGATTGTCCACTTATCTGGGCTCATTGGCGCTTTATCGCCCGAAACCAGTCAGTTTTGCCTTGAATTGGCTAGAGCTGCAAAAAAATATGGTACCCGTATTTCATTCGACCTGAATTTCAGGGCTTCGTTTTGGAAAGGCAGGGAAAAGGAACTCCGTGAGATTTTTACTGAAATTGCCAGTATTTCGGATATCCTTGTTGGAAATGAAGAAGATTTTCAGCTTTGTTTAGGCATCGAAGGACCTGAAGCCGGTGGTAAAGGTATTGGTTCAAAAATCGAGAGTTTTAAGGGAATGATTACCCGGGTAAAAGCTGCTTTCCCGAATGCTTCGGTTTTTGCAACCACGCTTCGCGAAGTCAACCATACCAACAGCCATTTATGGGGAGCCATCATGCTTGAAGGTGAAAACTGGCACGTTATTGAACCTCGTGAAATCCATGTACTTGACCGTATTGGAGGAGGTGATGGATTTGTTGGAGGGATGTTGTATGCCGTATTGAAGGAGTGGGCCCCTGAAAAATGGGTTCAATTCGGATGGGCAAGTGGTGCCCTCGCTACTACCTTCCTTACCGATTATGCCCAACCTGCCGATGAAGAACAGGTTTGGAGTGTATGGGAAGGAAATGCCCGCGTGAAAAGATAAAACACTATCGAAATATGTAAAAAGCGGATTCCCTATGGGTTTCCGCTTTTTCTATACTGAAAAGGGGAGGGTAAAATAACTGGAAAATTTCGCTAATTTGACCCTACAATTTACTTTTAAATCGCTAAATAATGCAACTCCTCGAGGGAATTTTTTAACTATAAATATTTTTTGATGTTGTATTTTCGGGCAATTTCCCTTCTTTGTTCTTCATCGAGCGATTTCATGTACATTTTCCATCCCGGACAAAAGTTGATGTGCCACCTCCAGAACCTTCCGGCAAACGATTTGGGTTTCTCATCGTACTTAAGTCGCATGGTGCAGTTTTCACAATTGTTTTCTGCCATATTTTTGTTTATTAATTGGTTTATAATCTTTATTTTATATAGAAATCAAACATTTTTTGTTCACCGATAAATCCTTCCAGGTGATCGCCAATTGCCACAGCTCCCACACCCGATGGGGTGCCAGTGTAAATCAGGTCGCCAGTTTTTATTGTAAAATATTTCGATACATGCGATACAATGGTGTCGAAGGAATAAATCATCTGAGAAGAGTTTCCTTTTTGTACGGTGGTTCCGTTAATATCAAGCCTGAATTCGATGTTTTTCAGATCCAATTCTTCAACCGGAATGCCTGTTTTGGAAAGCACGGCTGAATCGTCGAATGCTTTCGACTTTTCCCATGGAAGTCCCTGTAATCGGAGTTTATCCTGAAGGTCACGGGCAGTAAAGTCGACACCAAGATGAATGGAGTCGTAGTATCGATTGGCAAATTTTTCTTCAATGTTTTTTCCCACCTTGCTGATTTTAAGCACCAGTTCCACTTCCTGGTGAAGGTTCGAAGAAAAAACCGGGAGGTAAAATGGTTTGTTGTTCAGGAGCAACGATGAATCGGGCTTCATAAACACCACCGGTTCAGTGGGCACTTCGTTTTTCAGTTCCTCGATGTGTTTCACGTAATTGCGTCCAATACAAATTATTTTCATTGAGTGGAAAATATAAGTTTCGATAATCTTGTTCAGGTAAGCGGGAAAATATGTTTCTCGTTCAGAAAGTGGATCACTTTTCCAGCGGCGATTCCCTCGGAGGCCGGATGTACGGTAATATCCGCATTTTTGGGCCTGTCGTAAGGGATATCCACACCAGGAAGGTTGTCAATCCGTCCTTCTCTGGCCAGCAGGTAAAGCCCATTGCCTTTTTCGCGGCAGTATTCAAGCGAGGTATCAAGAAAAACAGTAATAACCCTTTCTTTTCCAATAATCTGAAAGAGTTCTTCCCTCACTTCGGCACTGGAAGAAATAAAAGAGCAGATGGCGATAATTCCCTGGTCGTTCAGGATACGGGCAATATGGGCAACCCGTTTAAGGTGCATGGCGGTCTGGTCGGGCGAAAAATCGAGCTCGCGCGATAAGCCTGAGCGGATGGTACTTCCGTCGAGCAGGACAACGGTGGCCCCTGAATCGAAAAGTTCTTTTTCGAGCAGGTAGGCGAGCTCATTCTTGCCAGAGCCATGAAGTCCTGTAATCCAGATGGTAACACCCTTTTGGTTGTACCGTTCTCCTCTTCGCTCGGTAGGAATAAGGCTTTCGCCCCTTTCAATTTTGGCCCTATAGGCTTCGGTTGAATAATAATCGCTGAGCTGGTTTGAACCCACCCGGTCGATTATCATCCCTACTGCCGAGGTATTGTGGCTTACCGGATCGATGAGGATAAACGAACCGGTGCTTTTGCATTTTTTATACGGATCGAAAAACAACGGTTTGGCCGTAGTAATGATGCATCGGCCGATCTCGTTGATTTTAAGAAAGTCAGCTCCTGTTTTTTCCAGGGTATTGACATCAACCCGGTACTTGATCGAATCGATTCTGGCTTTGGTGGTCTGTGTGGTGTGTTTTATATAAAAATGAGTGACGGGGTTCATGGGTTTTTCATCCATCCATACCAGTGTGGCTTCAAAATGGCGTTCACTTGAAGGTTCGTTGTTGGGAAAAACCAGCATATCGCCCCTCGATATGTCCATCTCATCGTCAAGGGTAAGGGTAAGCGACTGGGGAGGAAAAGCTTCGTGCAATTCCCCATCGTAGCTTATAATTGATTTTATTTTTGAAATGGTACCAGAAGGAAGCACTTTTATCGGGTCTCCCTTACGGATAATTCCAGAAGCAATTTTACCCGAATAACCACGGAA
>CAZSIK010000388.1:2030-3177 GCA_964606515.1 uncultured Prolixibacteraceae bacterium | reverse complement strand
GTTGATTTTCAAGCATATAGAAAAAACCCGTACTTTTGCACTGTTGTACACTTTTTTTCCGGCTTTTTTGCTGGGGATGCTTTTTCATGGTTTGGAAAAACACACCCTACCCTATACCCTATACCCTACACCCCCACCCATGCCGTAAATACCTTTTATAACTAAAAAATTTGCTTGTTTTCAGCGTGTAAACCCAATTTTGAAAACTGAATACACACGCAAGTAAACACGTAAAAGAATGAAAACAATCGTAAATTTTTGTAAAAAACATTTTAAGCTATTGATATTTAGCTTTATATCGTTAATAGCAGTGTTCATCCCGTTTACAACCTTCGCGCAGGATGGTTTTAATTTTCTGGAAATTGGCAATTCCTTTGCCGATATTTCCACTATGATCCCCCTGGTTTTGTTTTTATCGTCGGGACTGAACAACCTGTTGAGCCTTAAAAAATTTGGGAAACAATTGGTATCATGGTTAATTGCTATTGCATTGGCTTATATTGCCTGGTTCCTTAAATTGGGTATGTTCGAGGGCCAAACCTGGTATATGGCTGGTATTACCGGCGTGGCGGTTGCCCTGGTTGCAAATGGTATTTTCGATATCCCGGCGGTTAAGCTGTTTTTGAAGTGGCTGAAAATCGAAGCAAAAACAGTTACTGACAAATGAAAACCAAAATTTACAGGCTGATACAGGTTTTTACCGCTTGTTTACTGTTTACCTTGTTTTGCTCAACAAGTTGTAAAACAACGAAAAACAGTGTAAAAGTACCGTTTAGGGATACAATTATAGTAGAACGTACAGTTTCAAAAAATATTTATTTCCCTGCCGATTCGGCCAGCGTAAAAGCCTGGTTAGCTTGCGACAGTTTAAACAGGGTTTATATTTCTAAACTCGAAACCAGCGAAGGAAAAACGGTAAAGCCAGAAGTAATTTACCGAGATAACATTTTAACCGTTCACCTGCCTATCGATTCCCAAAAAATATATCTCCAATGGAAGGAACACGACGTTGTAACCAGTGAACGGGCAATTGAAACCATTACCATAACCAAGGAAAAAAAGGTTTACCCGGCTTGGCCCTTTGCTATTATAGGGGTATTATTTGCCGTGATTTTGGCAATGGTTTTAATTATGGTTATAGGCATTA
>CAZSIK010000388.1:0-2020 GCA_964606515.1 uncultured Prolixibacteraceae bacterium | reverse complement strand
ATGTAAAAAATTGATTATTGGTTTAGTGGCAATTCAGGAAGTATAAATGATGGTTATTTGGCCCCGGCAATATCTGCCGGGGCCTATTTAAACAAAAACAAATTTTAACAATATGGAAAAAGAATTATTTCAATTAAGTTCCCCATTTTCAGCCCGGTTAACCCACGACGAATTGGCAATGATTAACGATAACATGGAAATATTATACCCCGAATCAGCCGAAGAAAGCAAGCGGCCAACAACCAGGGATTTTATTGTTTCGGTTGTCGACAAGGCATTAAGCAGGGTACAAAAACGCAACCCCGGCGACGTTGAAACCATTGAACGGCTTGAAAAACAAGTTTTGCACCTTCAACAGTTGCAGGATGAAAACCGGCTTACCATTGAGGCACTACACCGCGAAAAAGAGGAGTTAACAAGCCTTTCAACGCAATTTGAAAACGGTTTGCAGGAAGAAAACGAAAATTTAAAGGCCGAAATACAGGCAAAAGCCGAAAGGATTGAAACCCTTCATAAACGGTTGATCCCTGAAAATTCAATAGTTTTAGAGCTTACACCGGCTGAAATTTCGGTAATAGAGGCTTTCAGGCAGGGGCTTGAAAAGCGGTTTAAAAAACCGGTACAGGTCGACCGTATGGTTTTTGACCTGTTTTGGAGGTACATTTCAGAACAGAAAACACAAATTGCTTTCCCATTCGTGTTATCGACCCGCGAAATATCGAACATCATCAAGAAAAACCAGCAATGAGCGATATTATTTTAAAACAGGTTGCCGGGATGCTAAAACCCCGTTTAAGGCCCGGAATAGAACACGCCCAGGAAGCTTTAAAAAAGTATCTCGATTCTATTGAATTGAACGAAAATGAAACCCATTCGACGGCATTAATCGACTTCGACAACGATAACGCGGTGATTGTAGTTTGTACTTTTTCAGGGAGAACATTCAGCAGGGCAATAAAAACCCTTTCCAAAGACGAAATTATTGAACTGGTAACAAAACTCTTTTAAAATGAACTTTATCAACGATACCGAAAGCAAAGCAGCAACCAGCAGCAACCAGCAGGCCGATGAATACACCTTTTGGGGGGCCGATGAAGCCCAACAACTAATAAACGAAGCAAACACCGAAAGCACCAAGGTAACGGATGAACTTTTTGAAAACCGTCAAATCCCAGAAAGCGAATTTGAAAGCGATAGAGCTGAACCGATCGACCCAGAACGAAAGAAAAGGAGCGAACGTACAGCCCTTTTCCTTGTTGAAACCATCGACCAGGTAATAAGCACGGCGGCAGCTAATTATGCCAAATGTGCCCCTGAAAAACTGTATGCCGATAAAAGCGACCTGGAAAAAATAGCTGATCATTTCGGGGTGTATTTCGCTGATAAAAATTTTGATCTTCCACCCTGGACAATGGGCCTGGTGGTTTCGGCTTTCGTTTTGTTCGATAAATTCAAAATGGCAGGTGAGTTAAGGAAGGCTAATATTGAACTCGAAAAAGAGCGGGCCCGAACCCGCGACCTGGAAGCGAAGATTAAAGAACTTGAATTGCAGAAAAAGGCCAAAGAGCTACAAGAAAAGCTTGTTGAACTTGAAAAGGTTTAACCTCGATGGATACCAACATTCAGACCAAAATGGTACTTATTATTGGTACCAACGGAACCGGGAAAACCACCCTGGCCAAAAACCTGATCAATTCTATAAACGTACCGCGTAAACTCATTTTAACCCAGCATTTGGACGAATGGGCCGATCTGAAACAAAACCCGCTATCTAAACCCGATGATTTAAAATTTAGCGGGCAAAACTGGCACCTGGTAACGAACCCGAAAAAGGTATTTCCAAGGCTAAAGTATTTCAATAATGGACTTTTGATTTTAGATGATGCCCGGCGGTACCTGACCGCGCAAACCGACCAGGACGTTTTAAACCTGTACATTGCGCGAAGACAAAACGCGGTACATATTATAACTCAAGTTTCGCACATCCATTTAAGGTTTTCAATGTCAGCGATGTGCAATA
>CAZSIK010000387.1:0-3177 GCA_964606515.1 uncultured Prolixibacteraceae bacterium | reverse complement strand
GTCGAAAGTAAGCCCCGACCAGTTTTTTTATTCGGATAAACTAACATCAGCCCAAACCCATAATTCAATCAATCAGCCTGATTTTATGGTGAGTACCACCAGTAATGAAATGATTGTCAGACTGAATGATAACAATAGGGTTCAAGGCGACACCTGGTTGGAAGTTTTTAATTCGGTTGGGCAACGTTTGCACCGGTCGAAATTTCAAGATCAGGCCTCGGCTTCGGTTCCTTTACATTCCTTGGGTAACCCTGAAGGGCTTATGTTGGTCAAAGTACTGTTTCCCGATAGAGAAATTACGCGGAAAGTGCAGCGGTAAATCCAATGATCAGGGAAACCATTCCGTGGTCAATTATGCTATTGAATCACCAATTTTTCACAAGCCGTGAATTCCCTGTTTTTCACTTTTAAAAAGTACAGCCCCTTCTGGTAATGTTTTGTGCTAAGGGTGAATGAATCCAGCTCCTGGTTGCCTTGTTCAAATTTCTCCACAATCCTTCCTCCCTGGTCATAAAGGATGAAGCTCGAAGGTGAAGCCGGCCTGTATTGAAACGAGACTGAAACCTCAGCACGTGAATCATCTACAAAGAGTTTAATTTTTTGCCGGGTGCCGAAATCCTGAACCCCGGTTTCGTAGTTGTGGAGTACAACAGCGGTAATCGACAATTTGGGAAGTACCAATTGGAACGAGGCATTATCTACCTTCACGGTATTTTTTTTCAATGCGTTGTTGCTGTGTGACTTGAACGTTTCTGTTTCGGGGAGTGAAGCAAGCTGGTAGGTGCTGAATGTGCCATCTTTTACCGCGAAATCGGAAATATTAACTATTGCATTTTTTGCTAACGAAACATCGCGGTTCACCAGTATGATGGTGAGCGAATCGCCCTTGGCTGAGATGGTAGAATAGCCCGATACAGAAGTTTCGGCGCTTGAGGTGGTGCTGACACTGATTTCTCTTGCATAGCGGCTGTATAGGTGCAATACCTCCCACATGCCTGTTTTCCACGTCCAGGGGGTGTACACTTCAACACCATGGTTGGCAAAGGTGCCCAGCATCGAGGCGTACAATACCGAGTGTACGTTGGTGTTCGATGCTTTTAAATCCATTTCGGTTATAGCCAGTCCTACACCATGCCCTTCGCCCAGGTACTTGTTCAGCCAGTCGCGTACCCTTTGCAGGATGTATTCCTTGTTTTGAGAGGTATCCCAACCTCCGTTAATTTTCCTGATTCCGTTAGCGCCTGGGTAAATATAGTTTTTGTCGAAGAAGACCCTGTGAAGTTGCAGTACCTGGGCATTGGAGGTTTCCTCGGGGTAGAAATGAATGTCGACTACATCGAGCAGCCGGATACCCGTGGCTTTTTGTTCGTCGGCGATCCTTTTAATGAAATATTCGAGCCAGCAATAATTTGTCCCGTTGATTTTCAGGCTTTCGCTTCCCCAATTGAACCATTGCCACTCGTTTGCAGGTACCGGCCCAGTCAGTTTGATTGCAGGAAATAGGGTTCGTGCTTTTTTGGCCGTTTCAAAATAAAGGGTCATAAAACTGTCGGCAGGAAGTTGAATTGGCATTACATCGTCGTGGGTGCCGCTCCATATTTCGGGTTCGTTGTCCATGCTCCAGTAAAGAAATTGGTTTGGTTGAAGCCCGATGCTTCCGGCGCCAAAAAAATGGTTTATAATGCCGGTGGTCGAATCGGAGTTCCAGTTCATCAGGTACTTTGAAGGGTCACCTTCTTTTGAGGCCTTGTTTCCACCGGCCGCATTAATCACACCGCCACCGGCCAGGTTCTGAGAACAACCCTCCCACCACTTTGAACTGTTGTAAGCCCAGTCGTTGAAATTGTTGTTCTTGTTCGCCGCAGCCTTCCCAATAAGCTGGAACGACCACATGGTTTGCAGTCCGGGCATATTGCTTTGTATCGATTTCGACGAATAATCCCAGTCGTGGCTGTACACGTTGTTGTACCAGTCGGGATGGCTCGATAATTTTTTTCGCCAGTTGTACTTGGTAGAGTTGTTGCCACCTCCTTCGCGGGTAAAACGCAAGCCAGCCTCCTTGTATAAATTGATGGAAGACGCGGGTGTAGCCGTACCAAACACATCCGAGAAGCTGTTGTTACGACCATAAAGATAAGGCGAAACCGGTATTCGGCCGGAATTGACCTTTACTTCGATGTTGATGCTTTGCGCCAGGGCTTCAAAACCCGAAAGGAGTAGTAGTGCGATAAAAATGCTTTTCCTCATGATTATTTCAGATAAAACGATAAAAAATAGGATATAAATTGAAAACAACTTTGCCAATTATACCCAAATTCCAAAATATAGAAGGTATTGTTTTGCCATTTTTCCTACTGATGTTCTTTTCGTGTTATAAGTGTAATTTTTATGACATCGTTTCTTTTTGCTATCGTTTTGAAAAATCAATTTATCGGATTTCTGTAAACATTTACACCCCCTACTATTAGAAGGCTTCCTTTAAATTTAACCTTTCGAATTTTTAAAAAAAATTGTAATGAAACGAATTCTGTTCCTGGTATTGCTCTTTGCCTGTACCGTTTTGAAAGCCGAGATAAGGCTTCCTCAGGTGTTAAGTTCCAACATGGTTATCCAACGAAATTCAGAAGCCCGTATTTGGGGCTGGGCTTCTCCCGGCGAAAAAATTTTCCTGTCATTTCGAGGCCAGGTAGTTAAAACCAAAGCCGACAAAAGTGGCCAATGGTTACTGAAGTTTCCTTCGGGTGAGGCCGGAGGGCCTTTCAATATGAGCATAAAAGGAAAAAAAGAAATCATTCTCGACAACATCCTGGTTGGAGATGTCTGGGTATGTTCAGGTCAATCGAATATGGAATGGCCACTGAAAAGGGCTGCCAATGGAGAAGCTGAAGCAAGCAAGGCTGATTTTCCCAATATCCGTTTTTTTTATGTACAGCAGCGCACTTCAATGCTGCCCCTCGATGATGTAGGACCAGCACAATGGCAGGTTTGTTCGCCAAAATCGGCTCCCGATTTTTCGGCTGTTGGCTATTTCTTCGGAAAAAAAGTGCATCTCGAAACCGGAGTTCCCGTTGGTTTGATCAACACCAGTTGGGGAGGCACCATGGTCGAAACCTGGACAAGCCGCGAAGCTGCCGAAACCGACCTGAATCAGAAAAAGTGGCTCGAAGGGCTTCAACA
>CAZSIK010000386.1:0-3177 GCA_964606515.1 uncultured Prolixibacteraceae bacterium | reverse complement strand
ACTGAATGAAGATGGTCCTTATTGAGTAAGCTCTCGAAAAGTCGATTATTTTCTTCATATAAGCCGGGCTGGGGGTCTTTCCCTCAAACTCGATGGCATTTTGATTAAGGTAATAATCACGAGCAAAATATCCTAATGCCGGGTGATAAATCAGGAATACTGATTTCTTTGAATTGTTTAATTGTTCACGGATGTGAAAATCCAACTCGTCGATAGTCTTTAGAAATTGCTTGAGGTTCGATTCGAAAATCTCTTTTTGCTCTGGATAAAGGGAAACCAGGATTGTACAAATATTTTTCGAAATGGTTTTTACATTTTGTGGTGAAGTCCAGATATGCGGATCGGTCCCATGATGATGTGCACGATCCGCCTCCTCGTGCCTGCAATCCTGTTCGAGCAGGTCGAGCCCCATACTGTTAGAAACCATGAGAGCTTTAGGGGCCGCGGAGCTAATTTTCTCCAGCCACGATTTTTCGAAGCCCAGGTGTCCAATGAAAAAATAAACTTCGGAACGGGCAAGTTGTGCCATTTGCCTGGCTGTAGGTTCATAATCGTGCGGATCGGAACCGGGAGCTACCAACACGTTGATGTCGAAAAAGTCGCCTGCAATTTGTTCAACAAAATACTTCTGGGGAAGGATACTAACTGTAATTACAGGCTTTTCGTCTTCGCTTGCTTTCTTTTTATCGCGGATGCAAGCTGTAAAAGCCAACAAGGAAATGATGAGGATAATGGTAGATTTCATGCCAATACAACGTTCATAAGGATGAAGGGTTCAAAGGTAATGATAAATCGTTTACCCTTTTTTCAATCGGGGGAAATGGAAAATTTTAGTTCCTCGGGGCGGAACCGGGTCATAACCATGGGTTCCCCAAGGGTGGCAACGGGTAATACGGCGGGTTCCCAGCCATAAACCCTTGAATGGGCCATGTAGTCTTAAACTCTCGATCATGTATTCCGAACAGGTGGGCACATGCCTGCACGATGCTGGTATAAAAGGAGATATGGCATATTTATAAAAATATACCAACCCAATTAAAGGAAAACTCAACAAGCGACCTAAGCTGTTTGCCCTACCTTTCATCGCGCTTATTTCAAAAAATCCTTAAAGAGCATGCTGGGCTGTATTCCCTGGTTGTTTTGGTACTTACCGCCTTTGTAAGTATCATATTCCCCGTTGATGTCGTGGTAATAAATCTGACAGATTTCAACCCCAGGGTATATCCGTATGGGCTGAACGCAAAAAATTTCCAAGGTCCAATAGCCGGCAAAACCGATATCGCCAAAACCCGCGGTTACATGGATAAACATGCCCAGACGACCTACCGAAGAGCGCCCTTCCAACATGGGGACCAAACCTTCGGTACGGGTGTATTCAAGAGTTCGGCCTAAGTATAACTTATTGGTTTCCAATAGCAAGCCATCGTCTGGGATCAACACCTCATGGGCCGTGTTTTCTTTTTTCATGTCGAGCTCATAATGGTCGTAAACCAATAGCTTATTGTGTAATTTAAGGTTGTAACTATTGGGATTCAGTTGTTTAATGCTGTAAGGTTCGATAAAAATCTGATGGTTTAACCTCTTCTCGATTTCTTTTCCTGAAAGAATCATGTTTGTTATTTTAAAATTAGGCCCAAAGATACTGAGTTGCATCCGAATAATTGAAAATTGGCTAAAAAATAGAAGGTTTCCTTAGCTTCAACATAGATGATGGTCGATAATCGATGATAATCCACTTCTTTTCATAAATCATCTCCTTGAATTGTATCCTTTTCTCGATAAAAAAAATTTCCTTTGAATAGGAAATTTAACAGCATGTTGAACGGGCGGGCAATATCTCTAATTTTACGTGACTTCTTGTTGCAGGGCTTGATTTTCATCCTTTTGGGGTTGGGGTTCATTGCTGATGCCAGCGTGGCCTATCCGGGGCAATTTCCATTTCCTTACCGTTTCCAATACCTTACAGCCGATAACGGGCTTCCGCAGAACACCGTCGACGATATCCTTAAGGATAGCAGGGGTTTCATGTGGTTTGCTACCTGGAACGGGCTTTGCAGGTTCGATGGCTACCGTTTCGAGGTGTACCGGGTGAATAACAGCATGCCGGGCTTGCCCAATAATTTTGTTAGATGCCTTGCCGAAGATCGTGATGGCTGGTTATGGATCGGAACTGCCGAAGGTTTGGCCATCTTCAACCTTTTTACCGAACAGTTCGTTCCCCTGTCGTTTGTGGATCAAATATTTAAGTTTCTTCCCATTAACCACATCCATATCGATGGTGAACATATCTGGATCGGATCGGAAACCAGGGGCTTATTCCTTTTAAAAAAAGATGGAAATAAACCACCTGCATTGCTTGCCGAATTCAGTAAACAGAATGGCTCGATGGAAAGCAATCAGGTCAACGTGATTTATCCTTTGAATAAAAGAGAATTGATTGTTGGAACCAGTCTGGGGGCCTTCCTGATCGACAAGGAAAGCCGCGAACTTGTTCCCAGCCAGGTTTTTCCCGATGCACTGAAAGGCAACAATGTAATGTCGGTATTTAACGACAACAACCAGTTTGTATGGATAGGTACCTGGGAAGGTTTATTCCGTTTTGGCATCGACTTGTCGTTGAAAGAAGTGTATCGCTACCAAAGCACTAACCCAAATAGCTTGCTGCACAATAGAGTTAACGCAATTGCCCGCGACCTTGAAGGGAACATTTTATTTGGCACCCTTGGAGGGTTGAACCTGTATAATAAGTCGGGCAATCACTTTTTCAGCGTCCAAAGCGACCTGGGAAATGTGAATAAGCTGAATAACGAGTTCATCAATTCCCTGTTTTGCGATGAATACGGGTATGTTTGGATTGGCACCGAGAAAGGAGGAATCAACAAGTACAACCAGTACCAGAAAGCATTTAAAGCCTTAATCAGTAACCCAACCCTTCCCCATACGCTCAGCAGCCCTACCATTAATTCTGTACTGCACTACAAGAACACTTTGTGGGTGGGTACCGCGGGAGGAGGCCTTAATGCAGTGAACCTACAAGACCAGAAAGTAGTTGAATACAAAGCCGACCCACAACATCCAACTTCGATTAGCGGCAATTTTATCAGTTCACTGATCAACGACGATAAGGGAAATCTTTGGATCGGCACCTGGGGAAATGGGGTTAACCGTATGATGGTG
>CAZSIK010000385.1:0-3178 GCA_964606515.1 uncultured Prolixibacteraceae bacterium | reverse complement strand
ACCGGTTCATTGATCGATCCTCTGGGGGCTCCCGCCTCACGCTTGAAGAAGACAAATCGGGGATTATGATTGACATACAGATCGACTTCATCCGGATGAGCCTTAAAATAATCAATCATGGCTTTGATGCTCATGTTTTTTCCGGAAAGTTTTCCGTCCGTTATCATTTTTTGCATGACACTCTGATATTCCCATCCGTTATGCGCGTCGTAATGGACCGTTTCGATCTGTCCGTCAGGCATTCGGATTTTTGCTGAACCCTGCACATGGATGATATAAACCTCAAACGGGTCGCTAAGCCAGACAAGCTCACGGCCTTCATAGAGATTGGAATTGTGTATTTCCTTCCGGCTCGGGAATTGACTGATTTGTCCATCCGGTCCCTTTCGGCCCAGAACCTTTCCATCCTGATGAACGATATCCAGATGAAACGGAAGCGATATGGGTATAAATATGGCTACAGCTATGGCTATCGTTATGGGTATAAATACGGATATGGTTATGGCTATGGTTATTACAACGAAAAAGGGAAAAAGAAAAGTAAGAAGAAAAAGGCTTGACACAGGCCTAATTCAATAAACAGGTAACCTCCTTCTGAAAAATGTTCGAACGCAAAGCATGGTTTGCTGTATATTCACGTTCAAGGGCAGAAAAAAAAGTAGCTTTGGAACTAGAGTATAGTGAAATTAATTACTATTTGCCTTTGCAACGTAAACTACGAACTTGGAGTGACCGGAAAAAATGGGTCGATTTTCCCCTAATCCCTGGATATATATTCGTGAACCTTGCTTACAACGAGTTTGAAAAGGTGTACCAGGTTCCTGGTGTGCTGGGCTTTCTCCGTATTGAAGGACGACCAGCTGAAATACCTGAATGCCAGATTGATTCGTTGAGAAGATTGCTGAGGCAAAACGAAGTGCCCTACCAGGTTGATTACCGCCTGTACAAACCGGGCGACGAAATTGAGGTGGTAAGCGGACCTTTGATGGGGATGAAGGGAAACCTGGTGATGGTGAAAGGAAAAAAGAGGGTTGCCGTTCAACTGGAACAATTCTCATTGTCGCTTTTGGTCGAAGTTCCACTGGTTGAGATTCGAAAATTGGAAGACGTAAAACAATAAAGTACCTTATTGCTGGTTATGAGTTAAAACATGAGGCAGCAAAATATGTCATCGAAAATTATAGTGCCGATTCACTTGTGTCACAGACTTGCTATCGTGCTTACCTTGTTTTTGTATTCTTCCTTGCAGGCTAAAGCCCAAAGCTGGACTGCCGATACAATAAAAGTTCCATTTGGCTCAATAACTTTCGATAACAGTACCTTTCAGTTGTGTAAGGGAAAAGATTCCCGGGAGGTTCATCCTTCTTTTATCTCGGTGTATGAAAGAAAAAAAGGACTTGTTTTTCCTGTCGATCAGATAGTTATTGCTGAAAAGCCTTTAGTCGAACATCTTAAAATAAAATTTTCTGCCAGGCAGAAAGAACTGGATGTGTATTTCCCCTTGATAGCAAGATTTGATATCATTCAAACTCAATCTCTTTTTAAAAGGGAATTCAGGTTGAATTCAGCCATCGAATTGTGGCAGATTAATTCCCAAAAGGATACGATGCTTGTGGGGACTCTCTATCATGAAAAAATATTCAGTCAAAAGAAAAAACGTCCTGTTGCAGAAGGGTATATACAAACAATTGATGAATGGGCAAGTTCGTTTCAGGGTGATGTGATCGCGGTTCAGCAGGAAGTCGATTTGTTAATGCCTGGCCAATTGACCCATTTCCGAAGGGGAAAAACCACCTTGAAGCCCGACCTCTATCTTTCTGGTGATCTTTTTTTTGGGGTCGATTTTTGGGGGGTCGATGGAGAATTGTGGTTTTCGAACCCTGAACGTGGGAAACGGTACTTTAGAACCAGTCGCTTGTTACGCTATCAGGAGCATTCCCTGGTCCGGTCTGTAGCTTTGGGAAACAATGTCGATCTTTTCAATTTCCGTTTTTTCCCTAACTGCTTGTTTACCAATAAAACCGCTTTCATGATCGGATTCAATAACTGGAAAGACATGAAAACGGCAAACCATAAATTCGAAGAAATTTTGCTTTTTGAACTTTCTGCCATCCAAAAAATTTCATATAACCGCTTCGATAAAAAGGGGGTGTCGGCCGGTATTGGTATGATGGAAAGCTTCAGGTATATAATTCATCATAAGCCTGAACTGAAAATCGCCCTGGTGCTAAACCTTGCTATAAAACTTTAACGATGAACCGATTTGTTGTCCTTTCCCTTTCCCTGGTTTGGTCGCTAAGTCTTTACGGACAAAAAACTACTTTGTCGGGAATTGTGCTTGATGATAAGAATGGGGAAACCTTGGTCGGAGCCACCTTGGTTTGGATGGGTTCCAGTGTTAAGGGTACCACCAGCAATAATTATGGTTTTTTCAGCTTGCCCGGGGTTCCGATTGAAAAGGGCGAATTGCTTGTGTCGTTTATCGGGTATAGCCCGCTGACGATGTCGGTCGATCTTGCTCCTAATGTGGAGCGTTTTTTCGAGATAAGGCTTCATCCGGTTTCAGTTGCACTTAACGAAGTTACTATCGTTCAAACAGACTACAACGCTATCGGCGACCACGATTCAGAAATTAGCCGGCACAAACTGAGCACCCACGACATCACGGCCATTCCAAGTGCCAGGAACGATGTATTTAAAGCCATGAAATTCCTCCCCGGTATTGAAGCCACTGAACCTTTTTCCCCATTGCTTTCAGTTAGGGGGAGCGATCCGGGTGAAAACATGATCATGCTCGATGGGACAACGGTGTATAATCCCTATCATTTTATGTCGTCGTCAGGCATTTTTAATATGCAAACCGTGAAGGGAGCTGAAATTTTGGCTGGGGGTTTTGGTGCTGAATTTGGCGGAAGAAATGCCTCGGTGATGAACATCTCGACTAAAGATGGCGATCAAAGTGGTTTACATGGAGAAATTCAACCCACCACAGCAGAAACAAAAGTGTTCCTTGAATTTCCATTGGGAAAAAAAACTAGCGTTATGACTGCAGGAAGGATTAATTACGACCTCTTTGGAAATTTTTTATGGTACAGCAACAATTATTTTTCTGATGCCAATTTTTCACTGACCCATCGGTTTAGTCAAAGAAACCGCTTGACTTTCAAATACTTTATTT
>CAZSIK010000384.1:0-3239 GCA_964606515.1 uncultured Prolixibacteraceae bacterium | reverse complement strand
AGGCCCAGGTTAAAATTATGTTCCTTCGAAATTTTGTCTCCAAATACAACTAATTGATAATCGAAATTTGCCGAAAATTGCTTTGCACCATCGGTATTTAGGTAGTAGTTGTTCCGCCAAAATCCTTTTTGTTCAACAGCCGGCCCCCCCCTTAACAAGTACATGTCGGTAATGTTGCTTCGAAGGTGTTGCCTGCTGCCCACACTCCAATTGTTGTTGAAGGTACTGTTGAAATACAACCTTAGGTCGTTGGATAATAATTCAGAGCCAAAATTCCAGCATTTGTTCTGAAAAAACCTTAAGTCAAAACTTCTGAATATTTTTTTCGGTTCATTTTCTACATAACCTACACTTGCTTCCTGAACAATTTCATCGGCTTGGCTCATGAATCCCAGGTCGTTGAGTTCCAAGCCTGGAGATCTCCATTGCACTTTGGCTTCAAACCTCCAATGTCCCTTTCGGCTTTTGCCAATGCTAATTTCACCGGCATGACCTGTTAAGTTGGTGCGCGAGGAATCGAGCTCCAAATAGTCGGCACCGGGGCGGCTGTAATACCGCGAAGGAGCATTTTGCAGCTTCACCAAAGCTTCTTCATTCCCTCTAATGCTGCTAAATGCTGCTTTGCTTTCAAAATAATACGTTTTGTTGTTCCATTGATGGTAAAAATCAACACCACCTGCAAGGGCCGAATTGTTGAATTCATTTAAATAATCGTAGTTGAGTAAACGATTGGTTGATGTAATAATTCCACCAACAATGGTGTTGCCTTTGTTGTAGTCTTTTTGAATACGGCCAACAAAGTAATTAGTGAGCGGCTCAACCACCTCGCTTCGTTTAGTATCACCAGAGGATATTTCAGCCATTTCGTTCGCCGTAACACTTTCGATGATCCCAATGGTCAAATCATTTTTTGTTTTTCCTGAAAATTTTACTGCTCCCAGTATCGCGGTGTTTTCGATTTTTTCAGCATATTCATTCTCATACAAGTGGGGCGAACGGTTTGGTTCGCGCCCAATTCTTCTGGAATAAAACAAATTAGCACCGCTTATGTTGAAGTCGAAACTGTTTTTTTCCTCCAGAAAAAACGGACGTTTTTCATCATAAAACAGTTCATAATTTGAAAGGTTAAGTTCAGCAGGATCGGCTTCAACCTGTCCGAAATCAGGATTGATTGTAAAATCGAATGTGAAATTACTGGCTATTCCAACCTTTCCGTCCAATCCCATCGAGAGTTTAAAATCATTTCCGTCTAAATAAGGATTTCCCGCTTCTTTTGGGTAGGTTTTCAATTTGCCCAAGGTATACGGTAACAATTCGAGCCTGCGATGCTTTGGCAAGTTTTTAATGCCATGCAACTCGCCGGCATGATTTAAAATTCCGTTGTGATCGCGGGGCACCTGTGTCCAATAACTTGCTTCACGTGCACGGTTGATCCAGCGCCAGGCATGCAGACCCCAAACCAGCTCTTTGGCATCGCCGTACCGTAATTGGCTAAAGGGGATCATCATTTCGGCCGACCAGCCATATTGGGTTTTGGATGTTTTGCCATACCAAACTGCATCCCAGGTTGTGTCGTCGCCAGTGGTTAGGATCAGCAAATCAACTTTACTCCCGGCCGCGGTAATGCTAAATGCATATCCTGTGCGGAAATCGTGGTAACTATCAAAGCAGATACCTACTGCATCGCCATCCGTCTGGTCGCGTCGTGTCATCTGAAAATCGATTTTTTCAAGGTCTGTTTCATGCACTTTAAATGCGATATACACGTTTTCAGCATCATACAAAATCTTCATTTCCGTTTTTTGTGAAGGTTCTGCTCCTTCAAGCGGAGAATATTGAACGAATTGTTCGGTCCATTCGCCTTCTTCCCAACATAGATCATCCAGAACTCCATTAATTGCAGGGGCTTGTTTCCCAATGAACGTTGTATTGTAGATTCTTTTCTCATGCTCTTTTTGTTCGATGCTGCCATGAACATTGATGCTTAGAAGCAGCATTTGTAGAAATAATATTGAAAAGCACTTTGTCGATTTAAATACATGCACCCTAAGTGAGCGGCTTCCACTGTTAGAAACATTCAAAAAAAAAGACATCATTGTAAAAATTGAGCTGAATATTTTTAAATTATTACATTTTATTTGATTGCAAAATATTGAAATTCAATACCTTTACCATTTTTGGGATCGAGGTTGCGAGAATAGTGCATGGCGCTATCGTTATTCCAATGTTCGAAAACTCCCAGGCTTTCAACCGGCTTGCCTTCCTGGATGTATTTTGTGCCAGATGGTGCATTCTGCGGAGTGGCCATTTCGCGAAGGAAATCATCGGCATTGTCCCTGAGCAGAATGCGGGGAACATTGTGGTAAGCAGTTTCGAAATTGTTTTTGCTTTGGGCATACATGATATCCAGTCCGACCGATTGTATGGCTACCCCATCGAACGAGGCGAGCACACATGCCGGCCATTCAGGATTCTCGTATGGTTCAACTTTGTTGTTGAATGGAGGATTTGGGAAGTGGGATGGGTAGGCACGCCATTTCCTTCCGCAGTAAAGACCATCCAGCATATATAAAATGGTTTTTGCGCCAATATTTGGAGCAGCTTCTAAGTCGACCAGAGGTGAATAGGCATTTTTTGTTCCCAGCTTTTTCGTATTCAGAATGGCATGAAGTTCCGAAGTACCGAGAATTGAACCACAATGATTTTTGCCCGACATTGTGATGGCTGTTTGTCCTTCATCACCATCCTCCATGTAGTTGTATGGGTAGGAATGGAGTTTCAACAATGCCAGGTTGATCAGGTAAGTTGCCTCCTTAAGTTGTTGTGGAATTTGTTTGGCTTTATTGTAATTCTGTGCCGAGTAAGTTACGCCTTCAACCCATTTGGCTCCTTCGAGGCCTGTGTGGTTGCCATAGGAAGGGTTTACCGGTTGTTTGCTTGTAGGTGGGTCTTGTTGCATGAATTTCACGTCTTTAAATTCTTTCCACACTGTTTCGAGCATATAAGGAAATATATTTCTTCGGGCATCATAAATCAGGATGTCTTGCTGCCTGACACCGGCTTTATTAACGAGCTGGCGAACCATGGCCAATACCATTTGAGGGGATTCATCAATTTGATTGTCGGTTTTTGTATCGCTGCTGTTGTTCAAATTGATTTTGATGGCAACAACTTCTCCTTTCTGATAGCCTTGTTTTTTGTGAATCCGGTTATTCTCGTTGTAAAATTCAAAGATTTTT
>CAZSIK010000383.1:0-3247 GCA_964606515.1 uncultured Prolixibacteraceae bacterium | reverse complement strand
TGGTTATTCTATATAGTACATTTCGGTTTAAGGAAAAACGTGAAAGACCCCCAATTTTGGAGTTCATTTTCGTTTGTTGGCACCTTGTTGTTGTTTTCCTTATGGTATCTGTTGTTGCTTGTAGCGGGAACAATGTTGCTGAAAAATATTTTCATTTCCCTGTTTCTTATTATTTTTGCCCACTTTTCGGGGATAGTTGGTTGGGAACTTGTACAACTTTGGAAATCGTATTTCGTACAAGCCAAAGTTAAATCGATCAGGAAAAAACAGACCACATTATCTACTGAAATACATGTATTTAAAGAAATAATTACTCGATTGTTCAATCAATATAACTAGTAAATTTTGGATCTGTTTACCCTCCTTATCATTGCCTTAGGCTTATCGTTCGACTCGTTTGTTGTATCGGTATGCGGTGGCTTATCGATGTGCAAAAAGCATCTGCGTTTAAGGGATACCTTTAAAATAGCCGGCTCACTTGCGTTTTTCCAAGCCTTAATGCCCCTGATTGGTTGGTTTTTAGGAAATACGGTAAAAGACCTGATTCAAGATTACGACCATTGGGTCGCCTTTGTTTTATTGATGTTTTTAGGGATAAAAATGATTTATGAAAGCAGTAAATCATCGGTTTCTAAAATTAAAAAACCAACCGAATGGCGAGTGCTGATACCCATGTCGTTAGCCACCAGCATCGATGCACTTGCAGTGGGCATCACCTTTGCTTTCCTGGTCAAAAATATGATACTTCCGGTTATCGTTATTGGTTTGACAACATTTGCAGTTTCGCTAACCGGGCTTTACATGGGAAGAAAGATGGGAACTCGACTGGCCTCTAAAGCTGAAATATTAGGAGGGATCATTCTGATATGCATTGGCTTTAAAATTCTAATCGAACATCTTTTCTTTTCAGCAGGGTAAGTGATTCACGAATTACACACGGGCAACCAGAAAAAGAAAGTGTTTCCCTGTGTTGCACCATGCTGTATCGCCAATTGTCCGCCCAACAGGGCAAGTATTTCAAACGAGAGATACAAGTCAATTTCGGATTGATAATTTGAAGTTTCGTGATTGGCCAGGCCCTTAAACCGATCGAAAGCCACGAGTTGTTCAGCTTGAGTAAATTGATTCCCCGTATCATCAATGAAGACAAAAACCCGGTTATCCTGTTGGCTGCAACGCACATGTACCTCTCCTTTCATACTTCGTTCGATGGCATGGTCAAGCAAATTATTCAGTATTCGTTCCAATCTGGTTTCGTCGGAAGTAAGCAAAATATTGAAAAACACTTTTTCATAAGTAATACTTAAGCTCCTTTTTCCCATCCAGTTTTTTCTTTTCCGGGCCGATTCTACGGCTCTGTCGAGCACCCTCATTAGGTTGAAAGTATTGAAATCGGGTTTGAAGCTCCCATTTTCGATCGCTGAAAGGTCGATGATGTTCTCGATAATGCCGGTCAGTATTTTACTGTTTTCCCAAATACTTTCCTTGTAAACCTGTTTTTCCTTGGGTGAAATACGGTTATCGTCGATTAGTTCTGAAAAACCAACAATGGCATTCAGTGGAGTCCTGATCCTATGTGAGATGTGGCTTAAGAGCTGCCCTTTCTGCCGGTCGGATTGGATAATCACCTCCGATTGATCTTTAAAATACTGTTTTAATGAGAATGAAAAAAGGGTAATGGCCGAAGTCGAGATCAACAAACCAAGATAGAGGTCGATGGTTTGCGCCTGGTTCGAGGTATAGGTCGATAAAAGATCTTGCCACCTCAGTTCGATAAAAAGGGCCAGGCACAAATTAAAAAAAATAACGACAAGAAAATAATACACGATGGGCTTTTGCCAGATAAAAATGATGTAAGTAAGATAAATGATTACAAGCAAGAAAGTAGGCCCTTTTGATCCGTAATTAGTGAACCAGGCCATATTGATCAGGATCAGCGAAAATACCGAGATGATCCATTTCGCCAATAAGAAATTTCTCTTATTTTTTGAAACAAAATAGAGGGATAGAAAGATAAAAAAAGCAGCAATTGTAGTGATGATCAGCCACAAATCGAGTTTCATCACGATATTGAATACTACGGCCATAGCCATTCCAGCCACCATAATCAGGCAACTCCTTGAGAGTAATTTACTTTCAAAATCCTTGTTCTTAATTACTTTGCTAATTTCTGTGCCCATTTCAAAGCCGTGTTTCGGAAGTTAAAAACTCCTCTTTGGGGAATAAAAGCGAGAAACAGGATCCTTTTCCAACTTCGCTGATCAACATCAATTCACAAGTGAGCGAGCCTGCGATTCCCTTCACGATGGCCAGCCCCAGTCCAGAACCGCCATATCCACGAGTAAATGAACCATCTCCCTGTACAAAAGGCAGGAAAATTTTTTCTTTTTCTTCTTCCTGTATCCCGATACCCGTATCGGTAACAAAGAATTCAATTGACTGATGCAAGATGTTCACCCCTATTTCGACAATGCCCTGATGGGTAAATTTAAAAGCATTGTCGATTAATCGAGACATGGCTTTTCTCAACAGGAATTCGTCGGAATTGATCATCAGGTTCTCCCGGTCGGCCAATTGCCATCGGACCTCAAGCCCAACACGTTCGTATTTGCTGATGCAGTTTTCGGCATCAGGCTTAAGACTCCTGATGAATTCATTGATATTAAATGACTTAACAATTGTTTTTAATTGCTCCGACTGGATTAAGGAAGCATCGAACACATCGTCGATCACCGACAGGAGATAAAAAGTATTGATTTCGACCAAGCCCTGAAAAATTCGTTTCTTATCCATGGCAATATGATCATCGACAATCATTTGGGTAAAACCAATGATTGCATTCAGGGGGGTTCGTATTTCGTGCGAAATGTTGGCCAGGAACTCCGATTTCAACCGGTCGTTTTCTTCGGCTTTATTTAAGGCCTCGCGCAATCTGATCTCGACCAGTTTTCTTTGTGCAATTTCCAATTCCAGGTCCTGGTTCAATTTTAACTGTTCTTTAATCCTTGAATTTACTTCTGCCTCAAGGTTTTGATTAATTCCCCTAAGCTTGATCTGGGCGGCATGCGTGTTGAACCTCGTTTTCCGAAATTGGAGGGCAAAAGGGGTGGTTACGGTATAGCCGGCAATAATCATGAAGAGGGTTTCCGAGAAAAAAGGCTCGTCTTTAATCCATTCCACAATCAAAAAAATCAGAAGGACCCCAATAAACGAGATTAAAATTTTCAGCAAAGAAGTATATAGAAAA
>CAZSIK010000382.1:0-3250 GCA_964606515.1 uncultured Prolixibacteraceae bacterium | reverse complement strand
GCGTGTTGTTGCCAATCCCCACATACCCGCTTGAGTTTACCTTGATCTGGGCATTGCACAATGTAGCCGCGAACAACATTACCAACAAAAGGCAATGGGATTTAAAAAATTGTTTGATTGTTTGATTGTTTGATTGTTTGATTGTTTGATTGTTTGATTGTAAAAAAAGGTTTCTCATAATAGTTGATTTTAGGGTGAATAAAATGCTTACTTTCTGCCGGGGCAGTGGCGTTATCGGGAAGAACAGCCGGCTTGAACGGGGAAACCGGCCTATTGAACCAGAACAACAATACAAACTTAGGCCTTTGTCCCATAAAAGTCAATAGGTAGTAAATGTTGCACAACATTTAATTCAATATCAATATATTCAACAGATTGAGGAAATCGAAAGAAAAATAGATACTTCATTTATGGTTACCTCTTTAGTTAAAACCCCCTGTGAAGCCACAGACCGAAACTCTCCGCACCCCTGTTTAAATATTTCCTAAACACAAAGGGACAAAGGTTTTCCACAAAGGACTTTACGGTTTTATGCCTTCTTATCCTGTTTACAGGTTTATTTCTCCGTGTCTTTGTGTCTTTGTGTTAAATTATTCCCTGTGAGGCCGCAGGCCGAAACCCTCCCTTACAATGTTTGTTTTTCAATTTCCCTCTTTTTGAAAAATTAATGTTGGTTTAACACTTATTCGAAAAACAACTTTTATTTTTGCAGCGTAATCGAACATACAACTCCATTGTTCGAGAAGCGATTCTTAAGTTAGTTTTTCATAGTTAGGTTTAGTTAGGTTAGAAAAGGATAGAGTTCTCTATCCTTTTTTTTTCTTTCAGGTTTACCTATTTTTACTCAAAATAGAAATCATGTCGCAAATAAGCGTAAAAGATTGGATCAAAGCTGCCATAAAACCCGATGAATATGAAAAATACCTCGATCATGGCCGCGACTTTATCGACGATGAAGAAATTGAACGTACTTTAGCTGAAAACCAGGATCCCGATAAAAAAACAATCAGGCAAATCATCCAAAAATCGTTGAACATCGAAAGCCTGAGCATGGCCGAAACCGCTATGCTGATGCACGTTAAAGACCCTGAACTTTGGAAGGAAATCAATGCCGCTGCTTTGGAGGTTAAACGAAGGGTATACGATAACCGGATTGTATTCTTTGCCCCCCTGTACTGTGCCAACTTGTGTGTAAACAACTGTGCTTATTGTGGTTTCCGTACCGATAATCTCGAAGAGAAACGCCGCATCCTCACCCTCGATGAGGTGCGCAAGGAAACGGAATACGTGCTCGACAACGGCCACAAGCGCCTGATCATGGTGTACGGCGAACATCCCCGCTCCGATGTCAATTATATGGTCGACACGATCAACACGGTATATTCCGTTGAGCGCAAAGCTCCTGTTAGCGGGCGTATTACCAGTATCCGGAGGGTAAATGTGAATGCCGCCCCCATGAGCGTGGCCGATCTCCGAAAGCTAAAAACATCGGGTATTGGCACTTATCAGGTTTTTCAAGAAACCTATCATAGGAAAACCTATTCCGAAGTCCACCCTCCTCATACCCTCAAAGGCGATTTCCGATGGAGGCTCTATGCCCTGCATCGTGCCCAGGAAGCCGGGATCGACGATGTGGCCGTCGGCGCTTTGTTTGGTTTGTACGACTGGCGGTTTGAAGTACTCGGTCTGGTGGCCCATGCAGCCCATCTCGAAAAGGTTTTTGGTGTGGGGCCTCATACCGTATCTATCCCAAGGCTTACCCCTGCCACTGGTTCCCTGCTCAGCACCCAATCGAAATACCTGGTGAACGACGAAGATTTTAAAAAGTTGGTTGCCGTGATCCGCCTGGCCCTTCCCTACCCCGGCCTCATCATCACGGCCCGCGAAAAACCCGCCATCAAGCGCGAAATCATTAAGTTGGGCTGCACCCAAACCGATGCTTCAACTAAAATTGGCATTGGGGCCTACCAGGAATGCGAGCCGAAACCCCAGCAAAACACCGAACAATTTACCATTGGCGACAGCCGGAGCCTCGACGAAATCATACACGAAGTGGGCGAAATGGGCATGATCTCTTCTTTCTGCACAGCAGGTTATCGCTGCGGGCGCACCGGCGATACCATCATGGGCATGCTCAAGCATTGTGTCGAAGGCAAATATTGCAAGCTCAACGCCGTACTTACTTACCGCGAGTACCTCGACGACTACGCCTCGCCCGAAACAAAAGCCCTGGGTGAGAAATTAATCGAGCTGGAAATGGGGGAAATCAGGAACCAACCCTTTTTCATGAAAAACGAGGGTCGGATTTTCAACGAGTTCATGAAGAACTACGAGCAAATCAAGCTGGGCAAGCGCGATATTTATATCTAAATCGACAAAAACCTATTCCTTCCATTTCTGTTTCTTTTCAAATCAGAAATACGATCATGAATACTATTTTCAATACCCGTACTATCCTATTGACCGGAGGCGATTCGGAAGCCAAACGCGAAGAAATCCGCAAGTATTTTCACCAGTCTTTCGAGGTTGACGAGCATCTTTTTGAGGTGTTTGCCAACGAAAAAGCCCTGTACCTGCGGGCTGATCCGCTCAGGCATCCGTTGATTTTTTATTTTGGCCATACTGCAGTTTTTTACATCAATAAACTGATATTAGCCAAGTTGCTCGACAAAAGGATCAATCCAAAATTCGAATCGATGTTTGCTATTGGTGTGGACGAAATGAGCTGGGACGACCTGAACATGGCCCACTATGACTGGCCCCCTGTTGAAGAAGTACGCCAATACCGCAAAACCGTTCGGGAAACCGTCGACCGGCTGATCGGTGAACTGCCGCTCAGTCTGCCCACAACCTGGGAGAGTCCGTTCTGGGTAATCATGATGGGCATTGAACATTCGCGCATCCACCTCGAAACCTCGTCGGTACTGATCCGCCAGCTTCCACTCGAATACCTTAAGCCCATTGAAAGCTGGACTATTTGCCCCCAAAGTGCAGCAGCCCCTGCAAACGAATTGCTTACCGTTCAAGGCGGGTTCATTGAACTGGGAAAACCCTTCAACCACGATTTGTACGGTTGGGACAACGAATATGGTTCACACCAATCTGTAATTCAAGACTTTAAAGCATCGAAATATTTATGCTCCAATGGCGAATTCCTCCAATTTCTAAACGATAAAGGGTACGAAACCCGCGACTACTGGACCGATGAAGGTTGGCACTGGAACCAGTTCGACAGGAAAGGGCACCCACG
>CAZSIK010000381.1:0-3293 GCA_964606515.1 uncultured Prolixibacteraceae bacterium | reverse complement strand
AAGCACTTTGGGCTGATGCCCGGGTTAGTAAATATAATTCAGATAATTAGTTCAAAAATGACAGATAAGAAAGAAGGGGGCGCTCCCGAAAATAACCAATTTAAGCCCAAAGGAAACTCGGCAAAAAAGCCAAAGTTCAACATGACCTATTTTTATGTTTTGTTACTCGCTTTGTTGCTGGGGTTTCAATTTTTTGGTGGTCAGAAAAAGGCTGTTGAAACCACTTGGTATGAGGTGCGGAATACCATGATCCTCAATCAGGATGTTGAAAAGATCGTGGTGCTCAATAAAGATGAGGCCAATATTTATCTGAAAGCCGATAGGGTGAGTGCTTATGCCGATAAACTGGGTAAAGGTTTCTCGAAACCTGCTGAAACGGGGCCTCATTTTTCATTTTCAATTGGCTCTGTCGATAAATTTGAAGAAAACCTTGAAAATTTCACCGAAGAAAACAACCTTGATTCGATCCCAATAGGCTATAAAAAAACGTACGATTGGTCGGGTATTTTAAGCCTTCTGTTCCCAATAGCCCTGATCATCTTCTTTTATTGGTTTATTTTCAGAAGAATGGCCAAAGGCGCAGGGGGGGGACCCGGAGGTAATATTTTCAGCGTAGGAAAATCGCAGGCAAAGTTATTCGATAAAGATCAGAAAGTGTCTACTTCCTTTAAAGATGTAGCTGGTTTATCGGAAGCCAAACAGGAAATAGAAGAAATTGTTGCCTTCCTGAAAAATCCATCCAAATATACTGCATTAGGAGGGAAGATTCCCAAAGGTGCTTTGCTTGTAGGACCCCCGGGGACGGGTAAAACTTTGTTGGCCAAGGCAGTAGCAGGAGAAGCCAATGTGCCCTTCTTCTCTATGTCGGGTTCCGACTTTGTAGAAATGTTCGTAGGGGTTGGTGCTTCAAGAGTTAGGGACTTGTTTAAGCAGGCCAAGGAAAAAGCACCCTGTATTGTTTTTATCGATGAAATTGATGCTATAGGCCGGGCGAGAGGCAAGAATCCAAACATGGGGTCGAACGATGAAAGGGAAAATACGCTGAACCAATTGTTGACTGAGATGGACGGCTTCGATACCAATTCAGGGGTAATTATTTTGGCTGCAACCAACCGTGCCGACATTCTCGACCGTGCATTGATGCGCGCAGGGAGGTTCGATCGGCAAATCCATGTTGAATTACCCGACTTGAACGAACGAAAAGAAATATTTCAGGTACACCTGAAACCGTTGAAGATCGATAGTGAAGTCAATGTAGAATTTCTTGCCCGACAAACTCCCGGATTTTCAGGCGCTGATATTGCCAATGTGTGCAACGAATCGGCCCTGATTGCGGCAAGAAAAGGGCATAGTGCCGTTACCAAACAAGACTTTCTCGATGCTGTGGATCGCATCATAGGAGGCCTCGAAAAGAAGAATAAAATTATTTCTATGGACGAGAAAAGGACTATCTCGTACCACGAAGCTGGGCATGCTACGGTGAGCTGGCTTCTCGAACATGCACACCCTTTGGTGAAAGTTACCATAGTACCGCGTGGAAAAGCTTTGGGTGCTGCCTGGTATTTGCCCGAGGAACGCTCAATTACAACAAAAGAACAAATGCTCGACGAAATGTGCGCCACCCTGGGGGGCCGTGCAGCCGAAGAATTGGTTTTCAACCGGATATCGTCGGGTGCTCAAAACGACCTCGAGCGGGTTACCAAGCAAGCTTATGCCATGGTTTGTTATTTTGGGATGAGCGAGAAAGTAGGAAATTTAAGTTTTTACGATTCAACCGGCCAAACCGATTATAGTTTCACAAAACCATACAGTGAGAAGACTGCCGAGCTAATCGATATGGAAATAAAATCTCTGATCGAAGAATCTTACCTCCGCGCAAAAAAAGTGTTGAAAGCCCATGCCGATGGGCATCGGATCCTTGCTGAACGCTTACTCGAAAAGGAAGTAATTTTTAGTGAGGATCTCGAAGAAATATTCGGACCAAGAGCCGATATGAAAAAACAGATTCTCAATGCCTCGGTTAAAAACGATGATCCCATTCTGGTAAAAAATGAGAATTAATTTGGTAAACAAAAATTGATATTGTTATGGAAGCAGGTTGGAAGCAGGTTTTTATTACAGGTTTAGATTATCAAGCTGAGATTGCCCGTGAATTACTCGAGAATTACGGGATTCAGGTTGTTTTGCTGAACCAGAAAGATTCATCTTATATCACGTTTGGTGATATTGAAGTGTATGTGCCCGAGGCTGATGAAAAGAATGCCCTGGCGATTTTAAAAGACCTGAAGCATTGAAGACTCTCCTGATCAGAACCCTGACAGGCGCAGTGTTTGTCGGGTTGACTATCGGGAGCATTCTCTTGGGAGAGTTTACTTTCCTGATCTTCTTCATGGCCACCATGCTCTATGCTACTTACGAATTCTACAGATTATGCCAAATTCGGGGAGATAAACCTCATGTGGTTTTGGGATTGATTATTTCAGCCTACATCTTCCTGTCCGTGTTTTTATACCGTTTGAATTATATGGGGCTCGAAGTGTTCCTGATCCTTTTGCCCTTGCTCATGGCCGTTCCCATTTTTGAAGTGTTTAGTAAAGGACGAAGACGAATTCTGAATATATCGTTTACCATTTTAGGGATTATCTATGTGGCCATCCCTTTTTCGATACTTAACCTAATTGCCACCCATCAGGAACGAATGACCGGTGCTGGTTATTCGCCAGAACCCATTCTTGGGCTTTTCCTTTTCTTGTGGGCCAACGATTCTGGTGCCTACCTTATAGGAAGCCGTTTTGGAAAGCATAAAATGGCAGAAAAAATCTCTCCAAGAAAAACATGGGAAGGCGCTTTTGGTGGCGCTGGGTTTGCCATTCTCGTCGCCATCGTATTGGCGACTTATGGCAAGCTATTCACTGTTCCACAAGCCATTGTGGCTAGCATTATTACTGTAATTTCGGGAACTCTTGGCGATTTATCAGAATCGATGTTTAAACGCAGTTTTAATGTGAAAGATTCAGGAACAATCATGCCTGGACATGGAGGGCTGCTCGATCGGTTCGATAGTTTGCTTTTTTCAGCCCCGGTTTATTATCTTTACTTGTTTTTAATCTGAAATCCAAATTGAAATGAGAATACATCGGGAAGGTCGGAAAACCTTATTACTTATCGGGGCCTTGCTCTTATTGATCAATTATTTACTGATCCCTGTGATCCCCGTTGCGTGGATCTCGTATGTGATGATAGCCCTTTCGGTAGGCATTTATCTCTTTGTAATGTATTTCTTTAGGTTTGTA
>CAZSIK010000380.1:0-3346 GCA_964606515.1 uncultured Prolixibacteraceae bacterium | reverse complement strand
AGTTGAACTTTTCCTGAACGAAAAATCGATTGGCGTAAAAAGCAAAAACGACAGTACCCTGCACGTGATGTGGCGTTTGAAGTACGAACCTGGCACGATAAAAGCCGTTTCAAGAAAAAACAACCAAACTGTTTTGGAACGTGAAATCCATACAGCCGGTAGTGCAGCAAAGATCGAACTGACAGCTGATCGTAACGAGATCAACGCTGATGGTTACGACCTTTCATTTATTGCCGTTCGTATTTTGGATGCCAAAGGCAACATGGTACCCCATGCCGACCAGCTCATCACTTTTAACATTAAAGGAAATGGTTTTATTGCAGGCACCGACAACGGTTACCAGGCCAGTCACGAATCGTTTAAAACCAATCAGAGAAAAGCCTTCAACGGCATGTGCCTGGCCATTATCCAATCGAATGGCAAGCCGGGCAACATTGTTTTGGAGGCTGTTTCAGATGGGCTTCAACCTGCTAAATTAAAGATCCAATCAAAAAAAACAACAGATTAACAAACCACAATAGACACAGTAGTCCACAATAGAAAAGAATCACTAATTTGTATTTTTTTTCTAATGACAAATAACTTATATGAGAATTACTGACTTAAAAACCGAATATAAATCCAATCCCATCGGGTTGGGAACCTCTTCGCCCAGGCTTTTCTGGAAAATAGAGGATGACCGGAGAAATACCCTTCAAACTGCATTCAGGGTGATTTGTGCCTCATCAATTACTGATCTTGAGGTAGAAAAGAACCTGCTTTGGGATACCCGAAAAGTTGAATCCGATCAATCGGCCCATGTAGAATACCGTGGGTCTGCGCTCTCCTCTTGCCAAAGGGTTTATTGGATGGTCAAGGTCTGGAGCAACCACGGCGACGAATCGGCCTGGAGCGAACCGGCTTTTTGGGAGATGGGTCTGCTCGATCCCTCCGACTGGCAAGCCGAATGGATTGTTTCTGATGTTCCGGAAGAGGTTTCCGATTCAACCCCCTCGCCTTATTTGCGAAAAACGTTTTCGATTGAAAAGCCAATTGCATCGGCCAGGGTCTATGCTTCAGCATTGGGCCTCTATGAACTAAGTATCAACGGTAAAAAAGTGGGCCATGAATTCTTCACCCCCGGCTGGACCGCCTATCATAAACGAATTCAATACCAGGTTTTCGATGTAAGCGATTATCTTACTGAAGGCGAAAATGCCATTGGCGCCATTTTGGGCGATGGCTGGTACCGGGGCTACTTTGTGTGGCAGGGGAACAAAAACCTTTATGGTGAAAAAATTGCCCTGATGGCCCAATTGAAAATTACCTATATCGATGGTTCCGAAAATGTTATACTTACCGATGGCTCATGGAAATCGGCCACGGGACCCATCTTGAAATCGGATATCTACAATGGTGAAACTTACGATGCCCGGCTCGAAATACCCGCCTGGGACAAGCCTGGCTTTAACGATTCGGCCTGGGTGCCGGTTAAAACCCTTACTGCACCTACAGCCTTGCTGGTAGCATCTGAAGGGAGTCCGGTGCGCATTACACAGGTGCTTCATCCCATCGAAAAAATCATCACCCCCAAAGGGGAACTGGTATTCGACATGGGACAAAACATGGTTGGCTGGATTCAGTTTAAACTGAAAGGAAAACCTGGCGATAAGATAACAATAGACCATGGCGAGGTGCTCGACCAGGAAGGCAACTTCTACAACGCCAACCTACGCGGGGCTAAAGCACAGGATACCTACATTTTTAAAGGCGAAGGAACCGAAGTGTGGCACCCCCGCTTCACTTTTCATGGTTTCCGTTACATTCGCATCAGCTCTTTTTCAGGTGAAATCAATATCGACAACATCGAAGGACAGGTGCTGCATTCCGATATGGAAAAGACCGGCGGTTTCACCTGTTCCGACCCGATGATCAACCGCTTGCAGCAAAATATCGACTGGGGTTTGCGGGGCAATTTTCTCGATGTCCCCACCGACTGTCCCCAGCGCGACGAACGCCTTGGCTGGACCGGCGATGCCCAGGTATTTGCCTCAACGGCAGCTTTTAATAGGAATACCGCTTCGTTTTATTCCAAATGGATGAAGGACCTGGCCCTGGAGCAAAAACCCGATGGCAGTGTGCCCTGGGTAGTTCCCAACGTGGTGAAAGACGGAGGCGGAACCGGCTGGAGCGATGGCTTTGGTGCCACTGGTTGGGCCGATGCCGCGGTGGTCATCCCCTGGGAAGTGTACCAGGCCTATGGCGATATCCGCATCCTTGGAAACCAGTATGCGTCGATGCAAGCCTGGGTTGAATACATGATCGGCCATGCCGGAGACCGGTATATTTTCGATTTTGGCTTTCACTTTGGCGACTGGCTGGCCTTTGCCGAGTACATGAGCTACCATTACAATGCCCCCGACTATGGTTATGCCGGGGCCTATACCGAAAAAGAGCTGATTGCCACGGCCTATTTCTATTATTCCACCACCCTGATGTGGAAAATTGCCACAATTCTGGGTAAAAACGACGATGCCGAACGGTATGCCGCTATTCTCCCCAAAAATAAAAAAGCCTTTCAGCGCGAGTTTATTACAGAAACCGGTCGCATTACCTCGAACTCGCAAACGGCGTACACGCTTGCCCTTTCGTTCGGACTCTACGACGAAACACTTCATGCCAATGGGGCCCAACGCCTTGCCAATGATGTGAAACACTTTGGGCATCTTACTACGGGATTCCTGGGAACGCCACTGCTTTGTAAAGCCCTGAGCGAAAACGGATATGCCGATCTGGCCTACCTGTTGCTCTTCAACAAGCGCTACCCAAGCTGGCTTTATCCCATAACCCAGGGTGCCACCACTATTTGGGAGCGCTGGGACTGCATCAAACCCGATGGTTCGTTTCAAACGGTGGGCATGAACTCGTTCAATCATTACGCTTTCGGGGCCATCGGGCACTGGCTTTATACCCAGGCGGCCGGTCTGCAAACCGATCCTGATCAGCCAGGTTATAAACACATCATCATTAAGCCCTTGCTTACCGATCAACTCGACTATGCTGAGGCTAAACATCAAAGCCTTTATGGTGAAGTGCTTTCACGTTGGGAACGGAATGGTAATAAAATAGTCATTAAAATCGAAGTTCCGGTGAATGCTTCGGCAACGGTTTTCCTGAATGAAAAAGCGGAATATATCACCGAGTCGGGTATTCCGTTGCCAGGCCATTCTTCGGTTTCAATGTTGAAAAGCGATAACGCTGAAACTATCGTCGCCATTGGCTCGGGAAAATATTGTTTTGAATATGTGAAACTGTAAAAAAATACAATATGAAGTTCGTCAGATCGATTTGTGTACTGCACTTGCTT
>CAZSIK010000379.1:0-3353 GCA_964606515.1 uncultured Prolixibacteraceae bacterium | reverse complement strand
TCGACATTGTTTAAATTTTTCACGGCATCAGTGAAACCAGCACTTAAATCGGGGTCTATGGGGCCGACGCAGAATAATTCTTTGTTATCGAGATATTTAAGAATGGGTTTATCGTTAGTGGCAACGGCTTGTCCCACCTGGTTCACGAGTAAAAGGTCGTGGGCTTTTTTCAGGTCCTGATTATATCCATCAGCAGCATTTTCGATATAAACCTCGATGGCTTCGATAAAGTCGAAAACTACTTTTTCTTTGTAATTTACCTGTGCAATGGCCATTTGTGCGTTGTTCAACACCGGCCCGATATTGGATTGGTTTTTTTCCGAAAGGTTCTGGATTACCTGTAATGCCAAAAGGACATCAAGGCGATTAAGTTCCAGTATTTTGGTGTATTCGGCCAACGATTCAACTTGTTGCTTGTAGTTGATTAGAAAATCGCCCGATTGATTGGCAACCTCCAAGGCAAAATCGATAGTGCTCCCCAGTTTGGTAATAACAGTGTAATGAAACGAAAAATAGCTTTGATATTGTTTTTTCAAGATTGCATTCGTAAGCAAGTCAGAACGAAGTTGAATATCGTTTTCACCCAGTTTTACATTTCGGTAGTTGTTTAATTTACCAATGGTTCCACTTAAGTCGTTCCCCGATGGTTTGGGAAAATCGACAGAAACACCAATTACAAAGCCTATGGCCAAAGCAATCAGTATTAACGCACCTGCGATGATTAATTGTGATTTTTTCATTTTAAGTTAGTATTTGAGGTTAACAATATTTTATGTTTTGAAATGTAGATAAACTATTAGAAAATAGCAACAAATTTTGTAACAAATCGTGAAAATTTTACTGCTTCAACTAGCTTTAACACCCGATAATTTCCATAGGTCTCGATAGGTGATCCGGATAACAGGGGCAAGAGCCAATTCTCCCGATTTTCCGATGTTCTTTCTTAGCTGTTTTAACTCTTTCAGCTTTTCTTCTGCCCCTTCAACAGGAAGCGGGGGAAGTTCGTTTTCGTTCAGCATCAAATTCCTTTTAAACGCGATCGACAGTTCGAAATAAAGGTGCATGAAACAATACATATCCACGATAACTTCGGCAGGAAAATGTTCTTTCAACGATTTCAGGTAAATCCCGGCTTTCGAATGGCTGAATTTTCCTTTGCCCATCATAACCAGCAATTCAGCTTCACTGTAAAACTCCATCTCGAGCCAACGTTGAAACTGGTTTTTATTTATCTGAAAAACAAATGCAAGAAAAACGGGTACGAGCACAGCAACCGCGGCCACATGGTATAAGGGATAAAAATCGAATTGGTTGTAAATCGAGTGCAATACAATGGTGATTAGTAATGATGGAATTAGCCCCCAAAGCAAATTTTTCTCCCGACTGAAAGGCCCAAAAGTTAAGATGCTGATGATTGCTGCATTCCCGCTGTGCATGATTGCAGTACCGAGGCCCCTGAATATCCATAGTAAAAAATTCGAATCTTCAGTAGTCATCAGGTAGTACACATTTTCGGCCACTCCAAACCCGGCGCCGATGGTAAATCCGTAAATGCCTGCATCAATCAGGAATCCTGCCTTCTTTCTTTTTATTAAGATGACGATCATTAGGGCTTTGCACATCTCTTCAACCACCGGTGCAAGGTATTTTGAATACGAATCGAATTCAATCTCCAGCTTGCCTTGTAAAAAAAGGTTGCTCCCCAAAGCCATTAGTGCACTTACTGTTCCTAGGAAAAAAGAAAGGAGCAAGGTGCGATACCTCACCAACTTGTAACTGTCGAGCAGATAAAGGATCAACAGGAACAGGAAAACCGGTATAATAGCTACGCAAATGTTCACAAACCAACTTTGCCGCAAGATACATTTTTATTTTTTTGCTGGATGGTGATCTGAAAGTAAAATTGGGGCTGTTCTTCTGTTCGAAATTGAGTTAGGTAGGCGCTGAATCTAGCGATATGCTTTTTTGATGGTAGTCCCTTTAAAGTAATGAGATAGAATTTCTTTTGCAGGATACCCCTTTTGGCTCATCACTGCTGCCCCAATTTGGCACATTCCCACCCCATGTCCCCAACCAGAACCATGAAAAATAAATTTTTTTGGAACCATTTCGTTAGGGGACATGATTTTCTCGATCGTAAAAGCAGCACTATATAAGTGGGTTTCTGAAAGCCATTTTCTGATTTCCAATTCCTTACCTACAATAACCGTTTGTTTCTCCCCAACAATCTTCAGCCGGATCATTCTTCCCGATTTTCCCCTTTCCAAAGGTTGCATTTCAATAATTCTTCCAAATTGCAATCCTGATTTTTTCTCAATCAACGATGAAAGGGTTTCCTGGTCATATTCTACAATCCAACTGAAAAAATTGCTTGTTTCTTGGTCGTAATTGATTAAAACCTGACGAAGCACCTCTGCATCGTTTGTATTACAAAATGCTTCTTCTGAATGGCTAACTTTTCTAAACGCGCCAACTTTTCTAAAGTTTAGAACTTTAGAAAAGTTCTGATTGTCGGGTATCGATCGTAAATAGGGAACGTTAACCGGTTGCCAAACGTTCTCGAAATCTTCGCTTTGACCCCCGCAGCATTTCGAGAAGCGGGCGTCGCAAATGCTTCCCTTATAAGTAAGTACCTGTCCCCGGGTTTGGTTGATAGCCTGTTTCGCCTTTTCCGAAATTACCTTTGTAATTCCTTGATAACGTTGACAATGGTCGTCGGCACATACATCGAAGCTGTCGTGGTTTTCCCGATCGTACCAGCGGGTGATTTCCAGGATTCCATTTGTTCTCGTTTCAGAAACAGAAACGAAATGATCCTTCTCATCCTTTTCTGCAAGCTGGGACAACAACCAACTGCGCGAAACGATGGCATGGGCATTCAACAGGTTCTGATCGTTCATGGCACTCATTTCCGACGAGATTACGCTGATCAGGTATCTTTCCAGCGCGATGACATTCACCGCCCTTACCTTGTTGTTTTCCAACTGAAGGCGAAGAGCACCTTCAAATTCCTGATCTTCTTTTTGTTCCCAATGAAATCCGATGCCTATGCTCACCTCCTTTAAAACGAAGGTACAGCCCGGGCTTTCGGGAAGTAATTCAATTGGTTGATTTTCTGTTAGCCCGAAGCAGGAAATCATGCCTTGGGTATTTGTCGCAAGATGCTCTCCCTGAGCAACACGTTTTCCGTTTAAACTGTAAGACCCTTTTAAAATAAAACGAAGTTCAGTCGAGGCCATGATCCCAACATGGATCAACGGTTCGCTTGGAAATAAGTGCTCAGGCACATTCATTGTTTTAGAAGATTAATTTTGAAATAGTTAGCGACACATCATCATAAATTGAAATCAGAT
>CAZSIK010000378.1:1635-3372 GCA_964606515.1 uncultured Prolixibacteraceae bacterium | reverse complement strand
CGGTAATTTGTTACAGCATCTTGTGTTTTGCCATCGTCGTTGGTTAGGGCGTAATGGAAACGGTATTCGTTGTTGTCGGTAATTTCAGGATCGAGGTCGGCAGTAACATAGAAAGTGGATCTGGAAGGGTATGAGGAAGTAGAAGGGCATACTTTTGATTCCGGATCAGTAGAACCGTTGATGTTTCCTGAAGTAAATGTTGAATAATCGTGAGTAGGAGTACTCTGTGCCGATGCGTTCAATCCAACCAATACAAAAAGAAACCCCGATAAAACACCCAATAATGATTTTGCCTTAATCATCCACCTGTTTTTTGCCTCAATAATCATTCATTGTAATCTGAACTACAATAAGCAATAAAACAAGTTTGTGCTTAATCAAAACGCTGTTTTATTACTTTGCCTCTAAATGATTGATACAAATAAAGTAAAAAAAAATGAACCGACAAGCAATATGGTTCATAAATGTATATGTTATAAAAAATATTCCAAAGGTTTTTTTCCAATTGTACGAATTGCAGGTATTTTTTTTATCTTTGAAGGTGCTTGGGTTATTGGGGGATTAATCAAAAAAAAATGTGTGGATGCTGATGGGCAACCCACCCGTCGCTAAAGGAAAAAGGAGATTAATTATGAAACAGACATGGATGCTTAAAAAATGCTTTACCTTTCTCATATTCAGCTGCATTCTTACTACTTCAATGTATGGTCAGTCCTGGGAACCCTTGGCCAAGGTGGTTCCTGCAAACCGCTTGCTCAACGATAACTTCGGGCGCGCGGTATCCATTTCAGGCAACTTTGCCATCGTGGGCGCTTATCGTGAAGATGAAGATTCGAACGAGGGCGACTCGAAAGCAGATGCAGGTTCTGCTTATATCTTTCGCTTTGATGGCACCAACTGGGTATTCCAACAAAAAATAACAGCATCGGACCGTACTGGAGGCGATAATTTCGGTTGGTCGGTATCGATATCGGGCAACCTTGCATTTGTTGGGGCCTATAACCACGATGATTTGGTTCAAGGATTGTCAAATTCGGGTGCCGCTTATGTTTTTGCCTACAACGGCACAAGCTGGGTAGAACAACAAAAGTTGCTTCACTCCGACCGGGCCTCCAATGATTATTTTGGCTATTCGGTTGCAATCAAGGAGAATTATGCCGTGGTGGGTGCACAAAACGAAGATGAAGATGAGAATTTAAGTAATACAGTACTTGGTGCTGGTTCTGCTTATATTTTCCATTATAACGGCACAAACTGGGTGCAGATGCAAAAAATTGTGGGGATTAACCGTTTTAGCAATAGCTTTTTTGGCACATCGGTAGCGATTTCTGATAGTGTACTTGCAGTAGGTACTTATAATTGCTGGGATCCTGCCGGGGAAAACCAGGTTATCAATGCAGGGGCAACTTATATCTTCAAACTAACTGAGTCGACCTGGAATATGCAGCAAAAAATTGTTCCCCCTGTAAGGGCCCGTGACGATAATTTTGGTTGTTCTGTTTCGCTTTCAGGAGATTACCTGCTCGTGGGAGCTTATCGCGAAGATGAAGACAGTTTAGATACCCAAACGATGACCAATGCTGGATCGGCCTATGTTTTTAAACAGAGCGGTAACACATGGTTACAGCAGCAAAAATTAACAGCCCCCGACCGCAGTGCTGATGACAATTTTGGCTACTCCGTTTCAATATCAAACAATCATGCCCTGGTTGGCGCTTTTAACGAAGATGAAGATAC
>CAZSIK010000378.1:0-1625 GCA_964606515.1 uncultured Prolixibacteraceae bacterium | reverse complement strand
TTCGTGGCTGGTTTCCAGTTACCGCCGGTGATGCCTACCTGTTTGCCCTGGAAGATACCGTATGGACCTTTAAACAAAAGCTGATCGCCTCCGACCGGAATGCAACCGACAACCTCGGATATTCGGTTTCGATAAGCAACAATGCATTAATTTTAGGCGCTTGGAAGAATGATTATGATGCCAACAACGAAAACTTAACTGAGCAGGCTGGTTCTGCCTATATCTTTGGTTTACCTGAGGTTAAAGATCCGATTGAACATCATTTATTTGTTGGCGATACCACCATACAAGCCGAAGTAAGCGCCTGCTTCAATGCCTACGACACCATCAGCATAGCAGGAACGGATAATGTAGTTGTTTTCGACAGCGCATCGGTGGTCAACCTCATTGCGGGGAAATGCATCCGCATGCTTCCCGGCTTCCACGCGATACTGGGAAGCGAGGTACATGCTTCTATCACCCTTGACAGCTCGTTCTGTGAACCTGAAACAAAGAGCCTCTTGCTCGTGGGCAATCCAAATCACGAAGTGGCTTCGCTTACCCGGGCAAACGAGTTTAGGGTGGATCAAAAAAACAAAGGGCTTAAAATATCGCCCAATCCCAATACAGGCCGCTTCGAGTTGGAGCTGTCGGGCTTTGAAGGCCCCGCGCGGGTGGTGGTGACCAATGCCTCGGGTAGGGTGGTGGCCCGTTTGGAAATGAAAAACCAGAACCGGCATACCTTCGATTTCTCGGCAATGGATAAGGGACTATACCTGGTAACAGTACTGAGCGGGAATGAACGTCGCTCGGGGAAGGTGCTGGTGAGATGAGTTCCTGAGTTCCTGAGTGCGAAGTGGAAAATTTCAGCTGCCATCCACTAACTAAAGCGAGTGGTAATTAATATGCTCCGAACAAGGATAGTTAATAATGTTGCACAACTGTTGCTATTGGGATTCAATTGCCACTGGCTTTAGCCAGTGGATTTATGTTGCACAACTGTTGTTTATTTGATTCAATTGCCATCCACTAACTAAAGCGAGTGGCAATTAATGCCCCTCTTTCTTACTCTCTTGTAATAGTGCCTGTATGCAACAATTTATGAACAATAAATTCGTTGGAAACCTGAGCAGGGCTACTGCAGCCACCTTCTACCCCTTTATTGTTGCCATCGGTAATTACAACCGAAACAGTAGCGTTTGCATTTGCTGCATTCCAACTAATAGTATATTGATTGTCGCTTTGAGTTCCCCCCGTAGGCGTAAATTCATAGTTGCTGTAACTCCCCGTACCCCCAACAGGGGTAACGGTAAAAACGATGTTTTCGTTCACGCACAGGTTCAAAAGGTCGGCAGCATTGGCCGTTACTGTGGCCGAAATTTCACGCTTGATCGTAAGGGTTTGGGTTTCGGTGTCGGTTAATCCGGCCTGGTCGGTAGCAGTCCAGGTAACGGTATAGGTAGTATCGGCCAGCGTGGAAAAAGTCAGAAGAAGGTCGTTAATGTTACCGTTTACAGTTCCGGGGTCAAGAATCCCTCCAAGTTGGTTGCTCACCGAATAGCTGACGATAATTTCACCAACGCCATCAGAACAGGCATCCGTTGCCGTAGGGGCAAGCACATCAACAGTATTATGACAGAAGTCGT
>CAZSIK010000377.1:0-3379 GCA_964606515.1 uncultured Prolixibacteraceae bacterium | reverse complement strand
AGCCGAATTCTTCTCGTTTGGAACCAACGACCTTACCCAGATGACCTTCGGGTACTCGCGCGATGATGCGGGTAAATTCCTTCCCATTTATATTGAAAAAGGGATTTTGAAACACGATCCTTTCCAAATCCTCGATCAGGAAGGAGTTGGCCAATTGGTTCGCATGGGAGTTGAGAAAGGACGTAAAACCAAGCCCAACCTCAAAGTGGGAATTTGTGGCGAACATGGTGGCGAACCTTCGTCAGTGAAATTTTGCGACAGTGTAGGTTTAGATTATGTGAGCTGTTCGCCTTTCAGGGTGCCCATTGCCCGGTTGGCAGCTGCACAAGCCAATATCGAAAAGAAATAAAGAAAAAGGGGCTATTCTCCAAGGAACAGCCCCTTTTTTTCATTTAAAAGTTTAATACATCTTTTAAGTTTTTGTATCCGCTTTTACTTACTTTCAATTTTAAGTGATCTTGCTTCAGGATTACAATGTGGGCTTCTTTTTCGTACTGTTGTATTTCGGCAATTTCTTCCACCTTTACAATATACGATCGGTGGATCCTGACAAATTCCTTTGGATTAAGATGATCCTCAAAGAACTTCATTGTTTTTTGTTTTACATAGCGCTTTTCTTTTGTATAGATCATCACATAATCGTCGAGCGATTCAACATAACGGATTTGATCGATAGGAATGATGTGGATTTTGCTTTTATCTTTTACAACAACCCGGTCGATCAGCTCCGATTCGGGTAATTCGGTCAGCTTATCAACCGGCAGTTTTGAACCCAGGTTGCCTCCTATCCGCTCGATGGCACGATCAACCGCCTGTAGCAAACGGTCTTTCGGAAATGGTTTTAGCAAATAATCAACCGCGTTTTGTTCAAATGCCTTGATCGCGAACTGGTTATATGCAGTGGTAAATATAATTTCGGGTTTGTGGTCGATGAGTTCAAGCATTTCGAAGCCCGTTAGTTTAGGCATTTGGACATCAAGAAAAACAAGGTCTGGTTTCAATTCATTGATTGCCTTTAAGCCTTCAAAACCATTCTCACATTCCTGAATGATCTCGATCTGTTCTTGCCCAGCCAAGTACGATTTCAACAAGCTTCTTGCCAATAATTCATCTTCGATGATCACGGTTTTTATCCTCTTTTCCATAGGTAAAATTTTTATTGTGGAATCTTTAAAGTTACTGTAAAAATTTGGTTTTCGCTCTTGACCTGTAACAAGGTGGAATCGCCATAAACCAATCCTAATCTTTTCCTAATATTAAGCAAGCCTATTCCTTCTCCCTTTTTCACCACGATATCAGGGTCATAATTGTTCGAAACTGAATAAATCATCAGTTGATCGTTTTTTTCTATCCTGGTATGAATTACCACCTGACTGGTAGTTTCGTACACACCATATTTTATGGCATTCTCATAAATTGGCTGCAACAGCATATTGGGAAGTTTACAACTATGACAGTCGTTAATTTCGAATACAGCTTCAAGTTTTTCGCCAAACCTTACTTTTTCAATTTCAAGATATAGTCTGATATGATCAATTTCTTGTGATAAAAAAACCAGTTGATTCTCGTTGTGTTTTAAGGAATACCGGAGAAAAGTGGATAATTTGATCACCATATCCTGGGCTTTTAAAGGTTCAGTCATGGTAAGGTAGGAAACCGAATTCAAACTATTGAACAAGAAATGGGGATTAATTTGTGATTTTAGGGCATTGAGTTGGGTTTCGATTACGAGGTTTTTTAATCGATCTTCCTCGACTGATTTTTCTTTTAACCTTTCATAATAGTAATAAGTATAAAAGAAAACCGCGATCAATACGTAAAACAAGGAGCCCAAACCTGCTTTCGACATCAGAAGTTTTCCTTCGTATTTTTGGATCAAATCATTGTCGAACAAGGCAAAAACGACCTGGCTACTGACAAAGAGCCAGAACGACACGATGATAAGCAAGGCAAAAGCATGATAGGTGATGATGTATAATTTTGAACGATTTTCGGTATTGGCCCCGATAACCACATACCAAATTCCTAAACCCAAAATTGAAAAGAGAACATTTGAGACCAACACATCGACCAGTGAGATCGAGATTGAAATTTCGAATATTCTTAGCTCAAGAAAAAACTGGACCACGGAAAGCGCGATCCAGAAAAGAAAATACCAAATCAGTAAAGCCTTATTCCTGAAAAGAGGATGATTCATGGCTATTTACTTAAATGGCTTTACTGAAATTTCGGACTTCGGTACCGCCAAAGATGCATGCACCTGTTATCACGATGGTTTTTGCAGGATTGGGAGCATACGAGGAATCTTTGATCCTCAAATCGCTATATCCGCCAAAAATGGTGGTTACCTTGTTGATAACGGTCCAATCGTTAGGTACCTTGAACACATTGGCACCAAATATGGTGGTTACCTCAATGGAACACCCCTGGGTTGATATTTCACACTGGCGAAGATCAAGCTCATTTCCACCAAAGATGGCAGTGCTTTTTCCACCCAATAAATTTGGTGTAATAATTTGAAATTCACGACCTCCAAAAATAACCAACTCGTCGAAAAAATCATTGTTGTCGGTAACCTTTTGAAAATCCTGATCGATAAAGTGGCCTCTTTCCAACTTTTTTCTTTTAGGCGAGAACATGATCATCAAACCGACAACCAGAATGATTCCGGGCCAAAAGAAACGTTTTATCTCATAATAATTTGGGAAAATATCAGGAAGCAGGAAAAATGCACCCGCAGCCATAACAATAACTCCAGCAGCACGGTTACCCCCCAGAAAAACAAACGCGCCTATGGCAACCAAAAACATCTTCCAGGAAAGAAGGAAATCGTAAACCTCCCATCGGATTAACCCGGCACGCTCCAGTATCATAATTCCCCCAATTGCCAACAGAATAAACCCCAAGAAAAATCTGCGTCCCAATAATTTCTGATTTCTGCTCATAATGAATGTAATTTTAATGCATCAAAAATAGAAACGATTTAATATAGTGCAATCCGATCATCGATAAAGCGATGAATATAATCGGTGAATGAAGAAAAGGGCTATGCCGTTGGAAAGACCTGGTAAGGTTCACATCCTTTTCCCCGAGAACATTTTCCTTTTTGGCGTGTAAACCGACTCTACTCCTTTATTCACGAACTTCACATCTTCGATCGAGTAGAATGCCTTTGGATTGTAGTTACTGATCATTTCCACAACGAAAGGCAAGTCGGTTCGGTTAATGATGCTATACAAAATACTGACTTTACCGGTTGCCCCGTTGGCTTCATGATGGGTAATTCCATAACCTGCTTCTTTAAGTTTTTTAATCAATTCATCAGCAGCCTTTGCAGTAATTACATTGATCCGGACCAAGCCCATGGCAATTTTTTCTT
>CAZSIK010000376.1:0-3406 GCA_964606515.1 uncultured Prolixibacteraceae bacterium | reverse complement strand
AACGGGATCCCCATACCCAATGTAACTGTCAACAGCGAGTGGGACGGTCTTAGCACAGCTGCCTATTGTTGGTACGACAACAATGCTGAAAACGGCCAAACCTACGGTGCGCTTTACAACTGGTATGCCGTTGCCGACACTCGTGGCCTTTGTCCCACAGGGTGGCATGTTCCATCCAATTCGGAATTTAATAATCTTGTTAAATATCTGACCGACCATGGTTATAATTACGATGGCACGATTGGTGGTTATAATATAGGTAAAGCCATGGCTTCACAAAACTTTTGGAACTTATCTACCACTATAGGAGCTGTAGGTAACACCTTAATAAAAAATAATAGTAGCGGGTTTTCTGCTCTTCCAAGTGGTCGTCGAACAATTCAAGGCAACCTAACCGGTGGAGGAATTGGTTCTTTTACTGGTTGGTGGAGCAGTGAAGAAAAAGATATTTCTTTTGCTTCATACAGATGTCTTTATTATGCAAGACCTGATATCTATGCTGAATATTACGGCCAATATAAAAATATTGGATACAGTGTCCGTTGCCTACGCGACAATTAATCCTTTACTTTCTCTGGTTAATTGCTGCCAATAGTCTGCTGTTGGGATGTGTCGTTGAAGGGTAGAGTGAGTACCGTGGCAGTTTAGTATATGAACATCATTGTTAGGGTTTTGTAATTGAATTAAAACGATCTTTTGCTTGCTGGGTTGATTTATGAATAACATCAAATTTTTCTATCTTTGTATAAACAATACAATAAATGGATAATAATCAAATTATAAATAAGATAAGTAAATCGATCTATGCCAAGGACCCAAATGCTGAAGCTTTTCTTTTCGGATCAAGGGCACGAGGCGACTACAGGGTAGATTCTGATTGGGACATCCTGATTTTAGTTGATAATAATAAAATTACAAACGAAATTGAAGACTACTTCAGAGAGGACCTATACCAAATCGAATTAGATTATGGTCAAATTATATCAACGTTTATTTATTCAAAAGATTTCTGGAAGAGTAGCTTAGTATATTCCCCTTTATATAAGAATGTGATTAAGGAAGGCATTAGATTATGATTATCGACAATCGAAATGATTACATCCAATATCGATTTCACAGAGCAACAGAAACTTATGAAGAAGCCTTGATTTTGGCTGAGAATAAAAGATGGAATGCTGTGGTTAATAGGCTTTATTATTCTTGTTTCTATGCTGTTATAGCTCTATTGTTAAAGAATAACATTGACACTCAAACCCATGATGGTGCAAGAACACAATTTGGTCTTTGTTTCGTTAAAACAGGTATAGTGGACAGAAACCTGGGAAAATTATTTACAAAACTATACGATTACAGACAAAAAGGCGATTATGGAGATTTATACGATTATGATGAAGTTACTGTTGGTCCCCTAATAATTCAAGTTGAAAATTTTCTAAAAGAATTGGAGAAAATGGTAATCTAAAAATTCCAACTATTGCCCTAATTTTGTGATAAATATAATTTTCACCACCAACAAAATCATTTTCTTACCTCTTCAACACCTTCACGCTTTCCCTTTTATTATGGCCTGTTGCCACCAGCCAATAAATACCAGAAGTTTGGTGGTTAACAGGAATCTGTCCTTCTATGGTTTGGGAATGTGAATAGTTCTTCTCCCAAACAACCTGACCTTTTGAATTATAAAGAATAACCATGGTGGGTTGTTGATCAGCCGTTAACAATTCAAACCGGATTTCATCGTCGACCGGGTTCTTCAATAACCTTAATGAAGAGCCTGATAAATAAACAGAACCTTTTCCGGTTGGAGTGGTTTCGTAAGCCCCCAGGTCGGGTTTCGAACCCGAAAAGGGCAATCCCACATCTACCCCGGCATCGGTCAGGTCGCTGCCGGCAGCCAGTTTCAGAAATTTTAGGTCGGGCAGACTGCCGTCGGCCTTACGTGGACCTGAAACCCCGGTGGTATCGAAGCTGATAAAATCGGCTGCTGTTACGGTGAATTTGCTGTCCCAGCTGTTGTTGCTCTGTACCACAAAGCTACCCAGATTGATTTTGGCATCGGCCGAGAGGCAATTGCTTACTTTGGCTGTTTTTCCCGAGGCCAAAGCGCTTGGAATGCTGTAGTTGTTTCCTTTGTTGCGGTAGCCCGAACAGTTGATCAGGGTCATCGAGCCTTTGTTGTTGTTCTGGTCGAATCCTTTCGATTTGTTGTCGAAGGCCACACAGTTTTTAAGAATGAAGTTGTGCTGTAGATCTTTATTATCGCTTCCTCCCATTTTAAACCCGTTCCCGTTGGCCTGAGCGCCGGGATCGCTTCCATTTTTCATATAGCCATTGCCCCAGGTCCAGCAGTTCTCGAGAATAGTGGTCATGTTGTTACCCCCTCTCAGGTAGCCGTCCCAACCATCATCGACATTGCACCAGGCCCTGCACCCGTAAAAGTAGTTGTTGGTGCCCACATCCATCTTCGGGGCAAAACCATCGGCATCGCCATAATCCGAGGGATCGGCATTAAAATACGAATCGCAGTTGATGATCCGGTTATCGTGAGCCCCGCTACCCAGCTGCAAGCCAGTATCTTTATTGTCGGAAAAAGCACAAAGTTCAATCACATTGTTGCCCCCTCCCGAGATGATCATCCCGTTGTCGCCGGCATTTTTAAGATGAAAACCTTTAACTTTCCAATAACTTCCTGTTAAGCTCACCCCCCTTTTTCCTGAGGCAACACCCGAAAAATCGAGTACCGGTTTTTCACCAGGCCAGGCCAATAAACAACAACTGTCGACAGCAGTGCCGCTCTTTGTAAGCGAGATGGTAGCCGAATGCTTGTAAATTCCGCCACGCACCCAAATAGTATCGCCACCTGTCATTTTAGCCACCGCCTGGTCGAGCAGGGCTAAGGGAGCATCCACAGATAGACCATTGTTTGAAGCCGAACCGTTGGTCGCTACATAAAAGGTTTTTGCATGTAGTGTTAAAGAAAAGAGCAGGAAAGGAATAAGAAAAAACTTCATAATCGTAACCAGATAAAATGAGCGGCAAAAGTATAAGAAAAAATTCCATCCTACCCGTGATAAAGTGTTCACAAACCGAAGACATTTCACAAGGGCAAGCCATTGTAATTAACAAAACCTAATGTTTTAAGTAAAAGTATAAAAACTGGCAAACCATCATTTTATAATAGCGAAATCGATCAATTTCATTTATTTTTACGCCGGTTTTTTGAAACTGTAAGTACAAAACATAAATTGGTTATAAAATGGCAATAAGCGCATTACAAAAAGAACGGGCCAAATATCAGCCCAAGCTTCCCAAAGCCTTACAGGGCAATGTAAAATTAACCGAAGGCAAAGCTACCGAGTCGGTAGCCGACCAGGAAGCTATTAAAAACCTGTTCACCAACACGTAT
>CAZSIK010000375.1:0-3436 GCA_964606515.1 uncultured Prolixibacteraceae bacterium | reverse complement strand
AACAAAGATTTCCCTTTTGGTAAAGCCGGTTAACGGTTTTATTCCCGGCGATATTTTTTCTTTTCAGGTCGATGATGGGGAATATTTTGCCCTCTTGCGACAAAAGATCGATGGAGCCATTTTCGTATACAATAACCAACTGAGCGCTTGCCTCGTTGTAGCCCATTGTGGTCACGCGGGTTTCACTTAAACCTTCGTTTTTGGTAAGGGTGCCGATGCTGTTGTCGGAATGGTTAAAGAAAAAGATTCCCCCCTGACTTGCAAAATAGGTTTTGCCCGGGGTAACTTCAGTTTTAAAGGCGTTTGAAAAGGCCAGATAGGGGGTCCATGTGCCCGGTTTGTTTTGTGATAGAGCCGGTTTCAAAATTCCTGCCAGGAGAATTAGTAGTAAAAAGGTACAGTTTCTGCTCATAATCGAAAATCCCGCTTGTTTTTTATACCATTTTAAATTGAACGGTCACTGCTTTTTTGGGGCATTTAGTTTCAGGTAAGTTACCAGCTTCTCAACCGCCCGGCCCCGGTGACTGATCCTGTTTTTTTCGTCCGCATCCATTTCGGCAAAGGTGAGCTCGTAACCCGAAGGCCGGAAAACAGGATCGTAGCCAAAGCCTTGCCGGCCCCTGGGTGTTTCGATGATTTCTCCCTCGGCAATCCCTTCAAAAAGTTGCTCCTCACCCCCGATTATCAACGAAACGACAGTCCTAAAACGGGCTTTTCGGTTTTTTATTTTATCCAGGTCCCTGAGCAACTTTTCCATGTTATCGACCGGGTTCCGTTGTTCGCCCGCATACCGTGCCGAATATACCCCCGGCGCATTGCCAAGGGCTTCAACCTCGAGCCCGGTATCGTCGGCAAAGCAGTTTACCCCAAACTTGTTGTAAATATAAAACGCTTTTTGCGAAGCATTTCCTTCGAGGGTATCGCAAGTTTCAGGAATATCATCGTTACACCCGATATCGGTCAACGATTTCAATACGAAACGGTTGCCTAAAATCTCCTGTAACTCCCGTAATTTATGATTGTTGTTTGTTGCAAATACAAGTTCCATATATTAAAGTGCATAAGTTGTTAAGTACATAAGTTCCTGTGTGCCTGTGTGCCAATTTCCAAAGTATGGAATAAGCCTTATCATATAAATTGATTGTCTATTTTCATATAGTTTTCCCCCCGTTTTTAATTTTCTTTATGCTTCAACTTGGTCTAAAATCAATTTAGTCAGCATTTTTATATCACTGTTTATAGTCCCTTGCATATATTGGTCGTAAACATTTATATTGTCGGGTGGATTTAGATTTAATGTTAATCCTTTTTCCGATGCAAATAATCTTAAAAATTCTCTTTGTGCTCGCCCGTTTCCTTCCCTGACTGGATGCAGGTAATTTACAGTATCCAAAATTTCAGCTAATTTGGCTGCTATCTGCAGGTTTTCCCCTTTTGAAATGCATCTATAATCCGAAATCAATGAGTCAATGAAACGAAAGGCATTATCAAATACGTCGTTGGAAAAAATTGTTTGCCTGCTTTGCTTATCTCAACTTTTCGTTTATTTCCAGCCCAGGAATAAACATCTTGAAACAAGTGCCTATGAATACTCAAAAGACTATCTACACCTTTTATCTTGATAGGGTTTTCGTAAAATTCTTGAATCCGTTTTGTAACAGCACCACTTTCAAAAAAGAGTAAATCATCTGGGTCCGTTATGTCAGCCAAATTTCTTAGAATTCCAGTTCTTGGGTCAGTATAGATGTAATCGTGGTCAACATATTTGAATAAATCAGGCATACGATTTGTCCTTAGCGATTTGTATCAACTCTGACAATGTGATTTTCCCAATCACATAATCTCTAATTACCTCAACACTTTTGGGAGTTGGTTTAAACCCTTCAAACATATTACTTCCGATTGCATTTGCAGTACTTTCCAACGTTTTTAAATTGGAAAATTTCACACCCATTATAGTCAGATTGTTACGGTCGACATCTATCGTATTGAACATTTTCTATCTAATTCAATTAATCATTACAAATTTAATCATTTTCTGATAAAATTTCCGTGTATGCAGCGGTATTCTCAAATGGGGTAACAACTGACGGAACGTTATGCAGTTGAGAATTTTGGGTTGCTTAAGCTCCGCAGATCTCAGATTCCGGTTGAATCCCGATGCTATCGACGTAACATCAGGATTGCGGCTATAGACTTTGTTGTCCGCACAAAAGTCAATTCTCCCTGAACAACAGTGCCAACCCCTCCTTGTTTAGCAAAGTAACTTCCTTGTAGCGTGCATCGATCAGCCCTTCTTCCTGGAGTTGCATGAAAATGCGTCCTACCGATGGGCGGGCTACCCCAAACAGGTCGGCCAGGTCGTTTTGCGAATGTTTCATCCTGAATTTCATGCTGTTTCCTGCCTCGTTCAATAAGTAAAAAGCCACCTTGGCCTTCAGCGATTTAAACGAATGAAAACGCAAACGTTCCGATAAAAACTGCGCCCGCGACGAGATCATCCCCAAAAAGTTTTGCAGGATGTATTGGTTTAAGTGAAATAGTCTAAGCAATTCTGTTTTTGGAATTTGAATGAGCTCGACATCGTCGTTCACCATCACATTGACCGGGAAAACCGACTTGTTGCCGAACAAGAAAGCCGAAGCCAGCACCACAGGGGCATTCAGGTCTTCAATTTTCAGGCTTTTCCCGGTAGGATCGGTCATTTCTGCTTTCACACTCCCCCTCAGTAAGATTATCAGGCGGTCGCAAGCTTCACCCTGTACAGCAAGCAAGGAGTCGCGTGGGTAAGTACGCCGTTGGAAAACAATACCTTCCATTGTCGCTTTCAAATCAGCAGAACTCAGGCCCTGGAAAAGCGGAAGCGTTAATAATCGGTCCATTACTATAACATTATTCCCATTCAGGCCCCTAAAATACAATATTTCTGCATAGGTGTAACATGGGTGACAATTTGCCCAACCCGCTTTCCTTACGTTTGTATTGAAATTAAAAAGCAGAAAACCATGATTAGGGAAATTGTAAAAATAGACGAAGATTTGTGTAACGGTTGTGGACTGTGTGTTCCGGGATGCCATGAAGGGGCGCTTCAGATAATCGACGGGAAAGCCCGGCTGATCAGCGACCTGATGTGCGATGGACTGGGAGCTTGCCTGGGGCATTGTCCCGAGGGCGCCATTACTATCGAGAAGCGCGAAGCCGTTCCGTACAACGAAACCGAAGTGATGAAGGAAATGATTGGGAAAGGCAAAAACACGGTAGTGGCCCACCTCAAGCACCTGCTCGACCATAACGAGACTGCTTTTTTAAAAGAGGGCATCGATTTTCTGAAAAAGAACAACTACGCCCTGTCCTTCGATGCCGATGAAGCCATCGACGAAGTATACGGCAACAAGCCCAAAGCCGCCTCGGCCTGTGCCACCGGAGGATGCCCGGG
>CAZSIK010000374.1:0-3438 GCA_964606515.1 uncultured Prolixibacteraceae bacterium | reverse complement strand
TTGCAAAACGTTGAAGAAAAAGAGTCTTGGGTAAAAACCATCATTGCCGAGCGTGAAAAACTGGCCGAAGAGCTAAAGAAATTGCCCTTTGTACAAAAAGTTTACCCAAGCGATGCTAACTTCTTATTGGTGAAAATGGAAGATGCTCGCGAGAAATTCGAACACCTAATGAACGAAGGCGTGATTGTGCGCGACCGTTCCAAAGTAGCGCTTTGCGAAGGCAGTTTGAGAATCACGGTGGGAAGCCCGGAAGAAAATAAAGTCATGATCGATACACTTAACCAGTTTAAAAACAAATGATATGGGTTTTCTGTCGATAAAAATACCTTATGAAATCGATTCGCCGGAACGCACACTTTTTCATCGGGAAATCCTTCTGAAAAAAAGGTTCATGAGAGAGCTTTATTCCGGTTGGTACACCCAATTCAAAAAATCGTTGGAAGGTTTGCCCGATGGAAAAGTCGTTGAAATTGGCTCAGGTGGGGGATTTATTAAAGACCTAATTCCTGAGGCAATCACTTCCGATGTGATTGAATTGCCCACCAACGATATGGCTTTTTCTGCACTGAAAATGCCCTTCACCAACGAAAGCCTTAAGGCAATTTTAATGATCGACACCTTTCATCATTTGCCTGATTGTGCGCAATTTTTAAACGAAGCGCAGCGTGTATTGGTCCCCGGTGGCTTAATTTTAATGGTTGAACCTGAAAATTCCTGGTGGGGGCGGTTCATCTACAAAAATTTTCATCACGAACCTTTTAATCCCAAGGGCGAGTGGACCTTCCCCTCATCGGGGCCTTTAAGTGGAGCCAATGGAGCTCTGCCATGGATTGTGTTCAAACGCGACAAACAACGTTTCGAACAATCTTTTCCTCTGTTGAAGTTGTTGCATTATAAAAACCATTCGCCATTGCGCTACTTAATAAGCGGCGGGTTTACATTAAAACAGCTCCTTCCTGGTTTTATGTATAAACCCGTTGTATTACTTGAAAAGTTGTTATCTCCAATTCAAGGCTTTTCAATGTTCTGTTCAATAAAAATTCAAAAAAAATGAAAAAAGCACTTTTCATCGACCGCGACGGAACCCTGGTACTTGAGCCACCGGTTGATTACCAGCTCGACAGCCTAGAGAAACTGGAGTTCTACCCGGGTGTGTTCCGCAACATGCATTTCATTGCCAAAAACCTCGACTACGAGTTGGTGATGGTCACCAATCAGGACGGACTGGGAACTGCTTCATTTCCAGAGGAAACCTTTTGGCCGGCGCACAACAAAATGCTGAAAGCGTTCGAAGGCGAAGGAATTGTGTTTAATGATTTTCTTATCGATCGCAGTTTCCCCGAGGACAATGCGCCAACCCGCAAGCCACGTACCGGATTGATGGGCAAATACATGGATGGTAGTTACGACCTAGCCAACTGCTACGTTATTGGCGACCGCCTCACCGATGTAGAACTGGCCAAAAACCTGGGTTGCAAAGCCATCTGGCTTAGCGATCAACCCAATGAATTGCTAGCAGAGAAAGGTCTTTCTGAAGTTTGCGTTCTGAAAACCACCAACTGGGACGAGGTGTATGCCGAAGTGGCCAAAACCGACCGCACTGCAACCGTGAAGCGAACCACAAAGGAAACCGACATCGACGTTTGGCTTGATTTGGATGGAACCGGCAAAACCAACATTTCGACCGGGCTAGGCTTTTTCGACCACATGCTCGACCAAATCGGCCGCCATTCAGGAATCGACCTGAAAGTGATTGTGAAAGGCGATCTCGAAGTGGACGAACACCACACCATTGAAGATACAGCCTTGGCTTTGGGCGAAGCTTTCTTAAAAGCCCTTGGAAATAAGCGCGGCATTGAACGCTACGGATTTTGCTTGCCCATGGACGATTGCTTAGTACAAGTTGCCCTCGACTTTGGCGGCCGTCCGTGGTTGGTGTGGGATGCCCAATTCACCCGCGAACGGGTTGGCGACATGCCCACCGAGATGTTCCTTCACTTTTTCAAATCGTTCAGCGATGCGTCGAAGTGCAATCTCAACATCAAGGCCGAAGGACAGAACGAGCACCACAAAATTGAAGGAATCTTCAAGGCACTGGCAAAATCAATAAAAATGGCGATTAAAAAAGATGTGTTCAACTTTGAACTACCTTCAACCAAAGGGGTTCTTTAAACACAAAGGACACAACGGTTAAATCACGAAGGAACACAAAGAAAATATTCAAATTAAAGGATTATGGATCGCGAAGAAATTTTTAAAAAGGTTTTAGATTGTGCTTTTGAAGTTCATTCAAATCTTGGTCCTGGTTTATTGGAAAGTGTTTACGAAGAATGCCTTATTTTTGAGCTCCAATGTGCTGGACTTAAAGTTGAGAAACAAAAAAGTCTGCCATTGACATATAAAGGTATGCTTTTAGAAAGCCGCCTCAGAATTGATATTCTTGTTGAAAATCAAATCATAATTGAATTGAAAGCTGTTGAAGAATTAAACGATGTGCATTTGGCTCAAACCCTAACCTACTTAAAGTTATCGGGTTGTAAATTTGCACTTTTAGTAAACTTCAATGTAGCACACTTGAAAAACGGAATTAAACGAGTAATAAGATAAGAAAAACACAAAGGAGTTAGGGCAAAAACAAAGTACACAATAAATATTCATTGTGGCCTTCGTGAAAATCCTTCGCGCCCTTTGTGGTTAACAACCATACAACTATGACAATCGATAAAAGCAAATCGACCGCTATTCTCCTTATTCACTGCCCCGACAAGCAGGGACTTCTGGCATTGGTAACCGAGTTTATCAACAAAAACAACGGGAATATTTTATACCTCGATCAGCACGTGGATCGTGAAGAGAAGCTTTTTTACATGCGTGTGGAATGGGATTTGGCCAACTTCGAAATTCCAAAAGACAAAATTGCCGACTATTTCGCAACACTCATTGCCCACAAAAATGAAATGAAATACGAACTTCATTTTTCCGAAGAGAAACCGCGCATGGCCATCTTTGTATCGAAAATGTCGCACTGCCTGTTCGATCTGTTGGCGCGCTACACTGCTGGCGAATGGAACGTCGAAATACCGCTCATCATCAGCAACCATCCCGACATGGCCGATGTTGCCAAGCGTTTCGACATACCGTATTACGTGTTCCCAATCACCAAGGCCAACAAAGATGAGCTGGAGCCCAAAGAAATTGCCTTGCTCGAGGAGCACAAAATTGATTTCATCGTTTTGGCACGTTACATGCAAATCATTAGCGACGATTTCATTACGCACTACCCACACCGGATCATCAACATCCATCACTCGTTTTTGCCCGCTTTTGTGGGAGCAAAACCTTACCATGCAGCACACGAGCGTGGAGTGAAAATCATTGGAGCCACCAGTCATTACGTAACCACCGAATTGGATGCCGGCCCAATTATTAAACAAGAAG
>CAZSIK010000373.1:0-3446 GCA_964606515.1 uncultured Prolixibacteraceae bacterium | reverse complement strand
ACAGTTCGTTAACAACCCAGGCAAAACGAATACCTTGTCATCAAACAGGATACAAACCATTCTTCGTGACTCAGAGGGCAAATTATGGATAGGCACTATGCGGGGCTTGGACTATATCGATGAAACAAAGGGGGCAATTGTCAGGTTTAACAGCAGTTTAATTGTCAATTTCTTGCTCGAAGACCATAAAAAAAGATTGTGGGTAGGCACCAATACTGGTTTGTATGTGTTGGACCGCACAAGCATGAAGTTAACTCTTTTCACCCACCCCGGCAACAGCAATCTTTCGAACAACAACGCCCTCGACATCTACCAGATGATAGAGGATAAAAACCACAACCTCTGGATATCGACCCGAACTACAGGCTTGTTTGTAATATGGAAGGAACAGGATAAGATCACTCATTTTGAAAAGAAAGATACACTCGACCATACAAGCATTAACATTAACATGACAAGGGCCCTTTTCGAGGATTCAAAGGGGAATATCTGGATCGGCACCAAAGCCGGAGGTCTTAATAAATTCAATCCCTCCAGCGAAATGTTCGATTATTTCGGATTAGACGATGGCTTACCTTCTGAATTGATCTTGGGGATCAGGGAAGACCAACAAGGTTTTTTATGGATTGGCACGCATAATGGAATATCAAAATTCAACCCCGATAAAAAAGAAGCCATTAATTTTAATTCCGATGCCGGATTAAAAAGCAACATTATCGAACCGGGTGCCGTTTGGAAATTCTCGCAGGGGGAAATGTTGTTTGGTGGGAACGATGGTTTTAATATTTTCTTTCCTGAAGACCTTAATCCGATCAACCAACCCCCCAAAGTATTGATCAATACGGTAAATGTATTTAATAAACCGGTCATGCAGGATATTGCAGGCCTAGGAAAAATAGAATTACCACACAATCAGAATTATATTACCTTCGATTTTATTGAACTGGATTATAAAAACCCGTATCGGCATGAATATGCCTATATTCTCGAAGGTTTTGACTCGGATTGGATTCATTCAGGAAGTCGCAACTTTATCGCATACAACGGATTACACCCTGGTAAATACCGTTTTAAGGTTAAGGCAGCCAACGAATTCGGAAACTGGTCGGATAAAAACCCTGAAATAGAAATTACAATCAATCCCCCATTTTATAAGACCATTTGGTTTCAGAGCCTTGCAATTTTCATCATCCTGTTAATTGTTTTTATCGTATCCATTCAAAATACAAGAAGGATAAAAAAAAGACAAATGGAACTTGAAAAGCTGATCCAGGAAAGGACCTTCAGTTTAAAATCGGCCGTAAACGAGTTATCGCAGAAAAATGAAGTGATCAGTCTGCAAAAAAATGAAATTGAACAACATCATGCACAATTGGAACAAAAAGTAGCCGAAAGAACGCACGACCTTGAAATTGCCAAACAAAAAGCAGAAGAGGCCGACCGGCTTAAATCCTCATTTCTGGCCAACATGTCGCACGAAATAAGAACCCCCCTCAATGCAATCTGCGGCTTTTCATCGCTCTTAAACGATGATGACCTGGATAAAGAAACCCGCCAAAAATTCAGCGACTTGATTGCAAGTAATTCATCCATGCTCTTAAAATTGATCGAAGACATCCTTGACCTTTCAAAAATTGAAGCGCACCAACTCACCATTAACAAGGAAAAATTCAATTTGAATAATTTGATAATCAACATGTACGCAACTTTTTTGGAAGAGATAAAGAATCAAAATATTCATGAAGTTGAATTGATTTGTCGTAACCTGAACCCTACAAATAACCCTACCTTTATGTTTTCTGATCAATACCGGATCAAACAAATCTTACTCAATCTTCTGGGCAATGCACTCAAATTTTGCAGGCAAGGAAGCATCGAATTCGGGTATTCAGATAAGGGCAGCGCACTATTATTTTTTGTAAAAGACACTGGAATTGGTATCCCCAGCGATCACCTCGATATAATTTTCAACCGGTTTATCAAAATTGAAGATAAAAAAGTAATGTACCGCGGTACCGGTTTAGGATTAAGCATTTCGCAGAGCATTGTACAACTTTTGGGTGGAAAAATTTGGGTCGAATCGATCGAAGGTAAGGGATCTACTTTTTCATTCATCCTGCCCAAGGGTTTGGAAAATAATCTGGAAAACTAATTCAGCACCAAATTTAAAGGCCAATTCTTTCAGACAAGATCGACACCTGATTTTTCTTTTACATCCATATTCTGCTATTTTTGTATGCTAAGAAAATAATTTTGAGCCTGTACCCATCATGAAAAAAAGCGAACCAATACTTATATTGTTATTCTTCATATTGAATATCAATATTTTTGGACAAGACAAATTATGGTTTAAGAATCCGGCCTTTCAATGGAACAACGCCTTGCCCATCGGTAATGGCCGTTTGGGAGCCATGGTCTTTGGCGGAACCCAGCGTGAAAGGGTTCAACTTAATGAAGAAAGTCTTTGGACCGGAAGCCGGAACTTGTACACCGACAATCCCGATGGATGGAAGGTACTTCCTGAAATAAGGGAACTGCTCTTTAACGGTGAATATGCAAAAGCACAAGAAATTACCGAACGCGACCTAATGGGTAAAGGCAACTGGACCATGTACCAAACCTTAGGTGATCTTAACCTGACAAACCTCCACGGCCAAAACATTTCAGGTTATAAAAGAGAACTTGACCTGGAAGAGGCCATCGTTCGAGTTTCTTATCTTGCCGACGGGGTAAAATACACGCGCGAATATTTTTCAAACCATCCCAACAATGTGATTGCCATTAAAATAATGACCGACCAAAAAGGCGCACTCAATATGGGTATTCGCTTAAACCGAGAAAAAGACTTTTCGGTTTTGGCTTCGGGCAAGCAAATCGAAATGTTCGGGCAAGTTACTTCCGGTGAGGCTGATGTAAAAGGTTCAAATCCAGGGGTGGTTTATCATACCATCTTAAAAGTTATCCCACAGGGAGGTAAGGTAAAGACACAGGGCGACAGCCTGATTGTGACGAAAGCCACCTCGTTGATTCTGTTGCTCACAGCTTCGACCAATTACTGGGGCGATGATGCTGAACAAAAATCGGAGCAAACCATGAAGCAAGCACTGAAAAAAGGGTATGCCCAACTTCGAACCGAGCATATCTCTGACTACCAAAAATTATACAAACGGGTTACGCTCAACCTTGGCGGCCCCGATTACTCCAATCTTCCTACCGATGAACGTTTGGAAAGGGTAAAAAAAGGCCAGAGCGACAATCAGCTGCAAGCCCTTTATTTTAATTTCGGTCGTTACCTGCTTATTGGCAGTTCCCGCCCCGGCGATTTGGCTGCAAACTTGCAAGGCATTTGGGCCGATGGCTTAGTCCCGCCATGGAGCGCCGATTATCACATCAACATCAATATTCAGATGAATTACTGGCCAGCCGAAATAAGCAACCTTTCGGAA
>CAZSIK010000372.1:0-3449 GCA_964606515.1 uncultured Prolixibacteraceae bacterium | reverse complement strand
ATTTCGGACCACAAACGCTGAAAAATTCAGAAGTTTCGTGGGAAATTGTCGAGCAAGACAAGGCAATCGCCCAAGGGAAATGGACTGCAAATGAAATAATTTCGGGGGAAAACACCCCACTTGGGAACGTCGCGTTTGCCCTTCATCAGGTAAAAGCGCCCTCTCATCTGGTATTAAAAACTTCGATAGGAAAAATTGTAAATGAATGGGAATTCTGGGTGTACCCATCCGACACGGTAAAACCTGAAACCGGCGAAATCCATAGTTGCGATCAGCTCGATTCCAAAGCAGTTCAAATACTTGAACAAGGGGGGAAAGTGTTCCTTAACGCTGCAGGTAGAGTGGAAAACGGGAAAGATGTAGTGCAATACTTCCGACCGGTTTTCTGGAATACCTCATGGTTCCAGATGAAGCCACCCCACACCACGGGGATTTTATGCGACCCCGCCCATCCGGCGCTTGCCCTCTTCCCCACCCAATTCCACAGCAATTTGCAATGGTGGGAAATCCTTCAAAACCAACAGGTAATGAATTTGGATGAATTTCCTGAAGGCTTCAAACCCATTGTTCAACCCATCGATACCTGGTTTTTGAACCGGAAATTGGGTCTTGTTTTTGAAGCTAAAGTTGGGAATGGCAAGTTAATGGTTTGCAGCGCCGATTTGTTCAGCTCTCCCACAACGCGTCCTGCTGCCCGGCAACTTCTTTTTAGTTTGCTTGAATACATGAAATCGGCCAATTTCAAACCCGAGGTAGTTGTGGATATCGAAGTAATTCAAGAGCTTTTTGAAGTGTACGACCGCACTAAAATCGACTTTCACACCCAGGATAGCCCCGATGAGCTGAAACCAAAAATTAGCGCAAATTGAATTATCGCACGAAAACAAATTAATAATGAAGAAAATAGAATCTGGAAAAATTATCAAGGTAATCCTCATTGTACTTGCCATTGTTGCCAGCGATCAAATCAGCAAACACATTGTAAGGCAGGCTATTGAATACAACGAGGTCATTCCGGTCATAAAAAATTTCATTACCCTTACCAAGGTTGAAAATACCGGGGCTTTCCTGAGTTTGGGCGATTCCTTGTCGCGCCCGCTTTTCATTTTAATGATGGTGGTATTTCCTTTATTACTATTGATTTACGCAACCTTCATTGTTTTAACTTCCAAAGAAATGACCCCCTGGATTTTCACGGGCATCAGTTTCATTATCGGAGGTGGAGTGGGAAATATTATCGACCGTATTATTTTTAGTTCGGTAACCGATTTTCTTCATTTTAATTTTGTTCTATTTCAAACCGGCATTGTCAATGTTGCCGACATGGCGGTTACGGCAGGTTTTTTCATCATCATTGTCGGGTATTTTATTGAAAAGAAAAAGAAACCAGCGGAAGGATGATTGATTTTTTAATCATTCTAAACCCTTAAATGATAAGTCATGAAGAAAAAATTATGGATCTTTCTCCCTGTAATCATCCTTGCAGGGGCCATCTGGTACCTGAACCAAATTTTACCCATCGTTACCGGTTATGCCGCGAAAAACCTTGCATCAGGAATTTTTGTAGCCGGGCGCACCCAGGAGTCGCTCGAGAACGAAGACCTTAATTTTTCTTTCATCAAATACACCAAAAACAAAGTCGACTTCGACAAGAAGGAAGTCCGCAGCAGGTGGTTGTGGCATCAATCAAAGGCAATTTACATCGAAGGTTTTGGCTGCACGCTTTTGCGCGAAACAAAAGAAGCCGAAGTCAGAAACCGGCCCTATTCAATTGTACCTTCCTTTCCCGAGCGCCCTGATACCCTGCCCTGGCCCATGGGCGACCAGATAGCCGACACCCTCCCCCGGGGGATTGACACTACCCTGCTCCGTGCAGCGCTCGACCAGGCTTTTGCCGACACCTTGCCCTTCAAAGGCACCTTTGCCGTGATGGTTGTTTATAAAGGGCAACCCGTGGCCGAAAGGTACAGGGCTGATTTCACGCCCCAAAACCGCTTCCTGAGCTGGTCTATGGCCAAGAGCTTCACCAACACCCTGGTGGGGATCATGGTAAAAGAAGGGAAAATTGACCTTGAAAAACCGCTGGGATTCGAAGAGTGGCAGAACGACGAACGCAGTACCATCAGCTTGAACCACCTGTTGCACATGAACAGCGGACTTAAATGGAATGAAGACTATGGGAACCTTTCGGACGTGACCATCATGTTGCACAAAAAAGCCAATATGGGCCTTTATAATGTGAACATGCCACTGGAGAATCCCGTGGGAAAGGTATGGCATTATTCCTCGGGTTCTACCAATATGGTCAATCTGGTGATCAGAAATACAACGGGGAACGACTCGCTTCATTATCGCTTCCCCCGGACTGCCCTTTTCAATCCCATCGGTATGAAGAGTGCCATCTGGGAAGTGGATGCCTCGGGCACCTTTGTAGGATCGTCGTACATTTATGCCACCCTGCGCGATTACGCCCGTTTTGGCCTGTTGTACCTGAATAATGGGAATTGGTGTGGCGAACAATTGTTTCCCGACGATTGGGTAGCCAATACCACAGCCGAATCGGAAGGAAGTGAAGGTCAGTACAGTTCATCTTTCTGGATCAACAAATCGGGGGTATTTTACCCCGATGTTCCTCGCGACATGTATTGCTGCCGGGGGCACGATGGACAGTACATTTATATCATTCCCTCGAAGGAACTTGTTGTAGTAAGAACCGGCTTCTCGAAGAAGGGCACTTTCGACCTGAACGCGTTCCTGAGCGGCATTTGCCGGGCGGTACATTGAAATTGTTAAAATTCTGTTGCCGTATTTGGCAGAAACGATAAATGAACTATATTTGCACCGCGTTAAAAAAACACGGGTGTAGCTCAGTTGGTAGAGCACTGGTCTCCAAAACCAGGTGTCGGGCGTTCGAGTCGCTCCTCCCGTGCAAAACAAAGCCTCTGATTTTCAGAGGCTTTTTTGTTGATCGTACCAATTATGTACGATCTATTGGCTTAATCATAGTTCAGACACTTTTACCTGCCCCTTCATTACCATTTCTCATGAAAAGATCCATTCAGCTCCGGTGGGTGTAAAGCATATCTATAATTCAATTCAATTCCATTCAATCGATTAAAGTGGTAAATGTCGGAAATAAAAATATTATCTTCGGAATTACCATCTATCATTGCCATTATTATAGCATATCCGCTACTGTTTTCTATTTCCTTTTCCGGGTAAATTTTCAATGCTTTCTCAAACCGATAATTCAGGATTCTTTGAATTAAGTCATAATTGCTGATTTGCTGAATTTGCCCCTCTAAATTAACATCATAGTTAATTGTAATCCCTTCTGGGATTGTCATTATTAAGGCTCTAAAATCTTTTACTTTTGAACTAAATCCCGCTTCATCGGGATAGCTCTTTCAAAAGAGCCCGATTCTTTCTATACTCCGAAATTATTAACA
>CAZSIK010000371.1:0-3470 GCA_964606515.1 uncultured Prolixibacteraceae bacterium | reverse complement strand
TATCTCTTATAAACCACTCCACCCATTCGTTCCATCTCGGCACGAACCCTGTGGTTATCTTCAAGCTCGAGATGAGAATCGATCAGGGTCTTTCCCTCAGCTTTTGCCGACTCGATCATGTCGATTCCCATCATCACCTCTATCCCCCTACCTTGATAGAGCGGGTCGACTGCCCCCAACAAGAGGTTAAGCTGCCTGGTTTTTTTCCCGGCCTGTAAAAGATGAATAAAACCGAAGGGTAAAAGAAATCCTTTTGCTTTTTGTATCCCCTTGCTGATATCCGACATCCCGATTACAGTGCCTACTACCTCACCCGCTTCGTTAAGGGCGACTTTAATGAACCGGGGATTGATCATGTAAAGATAGCGGTTGGCAAAATCGTCCATTTCCTTCTCCGAGAATGGGGTAAAGCCATAAATATCGATGAAGGTTTTGTTGATCAGGCGCAATACAGGGCGGATTAAAGGCCTGACTTTTGCCCGGTTCCGGAAAGAAAGAATCTTCACCTTGTTGATGCTGTTGTTCGCAAGATAGCGTTCCCTGATTTTTTGGTACACCAAGGGAAATTCGTCGGGAATTTTTATTTTATACACCACCAGGTCGACCATCTTTACAAAGCCTTCGTTTTCGGTTAATTTAACCATATAGGGGTAGTTACAATACGTGGCAATGGAAACCGGATGCTCAAAGCCCTCGATCATAAAACCTTGCGGATCCTTATCGGAAAAGGCCAAAGGCCCCACGAGCTGCTCCATCCCCAAGGCCTTTCCCCACCGTTCGACATAGTCGATCAAAGCGTGGTAGACTTCCTGGTCGTTGTAAGTTTCGATGAACGCGAAACGTACATTTTTTTCGCTATGATCGCGATTATATTGATGGTGAACTAAACCCATGCAACGACCGACAGCCTCTTTCCCCCTGAAAGCCAAGATAAGAACCGAATCGCAATGTTCGAACTGAAGGTTTCTTTTCGGGTTGAAAAACGACCATTCATCGAGGTAAATGGGTGGAACCCAATTGCTATGGCCTTGATGTATTTTTGCCGGCAGGTGAATGAAAGTGCGTAGTTTTGTTTTGCTGTCAACTTTGCTTATCTTGATTTCCATTCGATTAAATTTTGTTGTGAAAAATAGCCAAAAATTATAAGAATAAAAGAAAAATACGAAATTTGTGGTATTCCCAATCAATACAGACCAAGTGATGAAGCTTAAATCTTTGTTTGTTTTTACAATATCGTTTTGGTTGTCAATAATTTATTCTGTTGGCAACGAACCGTTCAGCTGGCCGCTCAAAGAGCTCGACACTGCCCGTGAGACCAATTGGCTTAGCCACGAAGAAAAAGATATGATCCTAGAAATCAACATGCTCCGGTACAATCCCGCCCAATATGCCCTTCAATATATCGAATGGATGAGGCTGTTCTATATCGATAAAACCCTTGAACTGCCCAATAACCCCGACATTATCCACACCGAAGGGATAGAATCGTTCAACAACATGATCACCTATCTGCACGAACTTTCCCCCATGCCGGTACTTATACCATCAAGGGGGATGACCAAAGCAGTAAGGATGTTGGTTTACGATCAATCGTTAACCGGAAAAACCGGGCATATCTCGAGTGGAAACCGAAAACCCGAAACCCGTTTAAGCACTTTTGGCAATTGGTATGGATCTTCGGGTGAAATTGCCTTTTATGGCAAATCAGACCCACGCACCATGGTGATTTTAATGCTTTTCGACAACAACCATAAAGAGAAAAACCGAAGAGAAACATTACTAAATCCAGCTTATCAATACATTGGCTTATCCATCGGGCATCATAAGGTGCAGAAACAGATGTGTGCCATTTCATTCTGCACGAAATACATCGATAAGTAGATAACATTTCAGCTACATTTTTTTTACAAAACCCACATTTGCCCTTAACAAATGGTATTGGGGTTGGGAACAAACAACCAAGCCCAAGCCGTTTTTTGCACCTACTTTTACATTGGCTCCAAGGTCTGATATTAAATAGGCCGGTATTGCCTTTTGCAAAATCCTAAGTAGTATTTTCTCAAAAAGAAAGTGATTTTTTTTAAACTAAACTTGATGTATATGAAACAGAATCGAAAAGACGGGAGTTTTTCCCGGAAGTATTTTTTGCTTAAAAGGTTATGCCTATTTTTAGGCATAACCTTTTTTCTGGTTGGTGCATCTCCTGCTGAAGCTTTGGCTCAGGGGGGAAAATTGACCGGGAAAGTGGTTTCTGCTTCGGACCAATCGCCTATATTGGGGGCAACGGTTGTGATCCGTGGCACCACCATCGGGACCGTATCGAACATCGATGGCGAGTTCTCGATCGATGGAAAGCCGGGCGATGTATTGGAAGTATCCTTCATCGGATTCAAAAGCCAAAGCATCAGTGTTACAAACACTTCAGGAATCGTGATCACGCTTCAGGAAGATGTAACCGGCCTCGACGAAGTAGTGGTAATCGGGTATGGGGTTCAGAAGAAGAAACTCAACACGGGCGCCACCATTCAGGTCGATGGTGAAAACCTGAAAAAGCTCAGCACCACCAATGCACTGCAGGCCTTACAAGGCCAAACCCCAGGGGTGCAAATTTCATCAACCTCGGGGCAACCGGGCGAAGGATTGAAAGTGGTTGTCCGTGGTTTGGGAACCATTGGCAATGCAGGCCCACTGTACGTGGTCGACGGGGTTCAAACCGGCGACATTTCATACTTGAATAATGCCGATATCGAAAGCATCGACGTATTGAAAGATGCAGCATCGGCAGCTATCTATGGTTCACAAGCAGCCAACGGGGTTGTTCTTATTACTACCAAATCGGGGAAGAAAGGCAGTGCCCAGATCTATTTCGACGGCTATTACGGAGTACAAAATGTAGCCCGTAAAATCGACATGCTCGATGCTACCGAATACGCCGTTATCATGAACGAAGCCGCCATCAACTCGGGCAAGCTTCCTTACTTCTCCCCCGATTCGATTGCCAAAATGGGCGCTGGCACCAACTGGATGGATGAAATGATCTACAAAAATGCCATCACCCAAAATTATTCACTTGGCGTTACAGGAGGTTCAGAAGCTTCAACTTATTCAATGTCGCTTTCGTATACTGGTCAGGAGGGGATCGTAGGTGGTCCGACTGTTTCGAACTACGACCGCTATAATTTCAGGCTCAACAGCGAACACGATCTTTACGATGGCCTCGTGAAAGTAGGGCAGCATCTTTCGTTTGGGTATATGGAAAAAATCGGGATTGGTGTAGGAAACCAATACAATAATACCTTCAGGGCCGCATTCAATACCAGCCCCTTCCTCCCGATGTACGACGACGAAGGCAACTACCTCAACAACTCGTCAAATTCAGGCGTAATGTATAATGGAAAACTTTGGGAACCCTGGGCTTCGGGCGAAAGCAACCCTTATGCTGTGATGATGCTCACCAACCAAAGGAAAAA
>CAZSIK010000370.1:0-3486 GCA_964606515.1 uncultured Prolixibacteraceae bacterium | reverse complement strand
ATCTCGTCTTTGTCGCTGCATGTGGCAACCAAGAATAAGGATGCAACAAGAAATGCGAAATTCAGGATTTTGAATTGAAAGTTTTTTTTTAACATGGTTGTTGGTTAAATCGGATCCTTCAGAATTTTCGGGGAGCCAACGGGATATCTAAAATCCAGCCTCCACTAACCACCTTGTATCTTAGTTCTCGATGACTAATGACTCTTTCTTTGTTCCCTTCCTGGATTTTCCCGCAGATCGCACTGATTTCCGCAGAAATTCCATTTGATCCGATACATCATGGTATAAAAGTAGAAAAAAAAACCCGAAGCGTTGGCCCCGGGTTGTAATCCAAAATATTTTAATATCGTAGATAAACTAAGCTAATTTAACGTTTACTGCGTTTAATCCTTTGTTTCCTTGTTTAAGTTCAAATGTTACTTCGTCGTTTTCGCTGATATTGTCAATCAAACCAGTGGAATGAACGAAATATTCTGTTGAAGAATTGTTGTCTTTGATGAAACCAAAACCTTTTGAATTGTTAAAAAACTTTACTGTACCGTTGTTCATTTTATTAATTTTTAAAAATACTGCCCAAATATAGGTAGAATAATTTTAAGAAATACAAATTATTTTAAATATTTAACAAATATTTGTTTTTTAATCGATTGTATTCAATAGGAGTTAAAGTAATTTGAGCTGTTGATGTCGCTTTTTATTTTTTTAGTTAGAAAAAACCCGAAACGGTTGCTCCGGGTTTCTATGTATTGAGTATCAATTGTTTATTTTTTTGCCACGTATTCGGCCAACCAGGCACCTACTTCGCTGGTTTTATAGGCTTTGCCTTCGCCGGCAATGTCTTCGGTAACCATGCCTGCTTCGAGCGATGCAGCTACGGCTTGGCGAATAAGGGCACCTTCTTCCATCATGTTGAATGCATATTCGAACATCATGGCAGCCGAAAGTACCGTGGCAATCGGGTTGGCAATGTCTTTACCAGCTGCTTGCGGGTACGATCCGTGAATGGGTTCGAACACGCTGGTATGCAGGCCAATCGATGCTGATGGCAACAAGCCCAACGAGCCTGTAATAACAGAAGCCTCGTCGGTAAGGATGTCGCCGAACATATTTTCGGTTACCATCACGTCGAAGCTTTTGGGCCATTGGATGATGCGCATGGCAGCATTATCTACAAACATGTACTCGGTTTCCACTTCGGGATAGCTTGGTGCCATTTCCTGACCAATTTGACGCCACAAACGGGAAGTTTCCAGTACGTTGGCTTTGTCAACAATGGTGAGTTTCTTGTTGCGTTTTATGGCATAATCGAAACCCAGTTTCAGGATGCGTTCTACCTCTTCGCGTGTGTAAACGCAATTGTCGAAAGCTATGTTGCCATCTTCGCTACGGCCTTTTTCGCCAAAGTAGATACCGCCGGTGAGTTCGCGGATGCACATGAAGTTGGCCCCTTTCACCAGGTCCAAACGGAGTGGCGATTTGTGCAGCAACGATTCAAACGTTTCCACCGGACGCAAGTTGGCGTACAAGCCAAGCATTTTACGCATGCGAAGGAGGCCTTGTTCGGGGCGCACTTTGGCCGTTGGGTCGTTGTCGAACCTGGGGTGCCCAATGGCACCGAACAGAACGGCATCGCTTTCCATGCAAAGCTGGTGCGTTTCGGCAGGGTAGGGGTCGCCCACCGCGTCGATGGCACATGCGCCGGTAAGGGCGTGTTTGTACTTCAGTGTGTGACCATATTTGTCGCAAACTGCTTGTGTTACTTTCAAGGCCTGTTCAATTATTTCAGGCCCGATTCCGTCGCCGGCTAAAACGGCAATGTTGAGTGTTTTACCCATGATGTATTTTTATTTTATTCCTCCAAAGGCTGCAAAGTTAAAATGCTTATGTAGCAAAATGGTTTTACTGAAACCAATTTGCTTCATTAGTTCCAATTGGTAAGATAACGTCCGTGGTGTGTCTTCAGTTTCGTAGCGTTCGCGATACATGGCGATTTCTTCTTCCAAAATTTGTTTTTTCAGAATACTAAGCCAGCCGCTTAGCATCATTTCGTTGATCGGGTCGGTTTCGGCAAGTACAATGTCGTTGATCCAAAACGAACCGCCGGGCTTGAGTGCACGGTATATTTTCCCGAACACAAGTTCCCATTCGTCGTCGCCACGCAGGTGGTGCAGGGTGGTGCCGGCTGTAATAATGTCGAAACAGTTTTCGCCCAACTCCACATCGCGGTAGTCGCCTTGTATGGCAGTCACTTGTCCGCTCACGATTTTGGCTACGCGCTTTTGGGCAGCTTCAACCATGTTGCCGCTAATATCTACCAACGTGCAGTCGACATGGGGCAGGAGCGAGGCTACTTTCACTGCATAGTTTCCGCCACCGCAGCCCAAATCCATGATGATCGAAATTGCGGCGTATGGTTTCAGGTGTTGATTTCATTAGAAAATAGTCAATAGTCATTAGTGAAAATCATTCAGTCAAGTCTTAAACCTTGAGGAGATTTTTGATTCCATTCAGGTTGATTCCGGTTTTCCATAAAATCGATGGTGAAGGAATCGAGTATCCATCAGGTATTTCCAAGGATTATTTAAAGGCACCAGATACAGTGCATTTCCCAATTTTCGTATGATGACTTTTTCGTTGTTAATCATCATATCCTTGGGTGAGAAAATCGTTTGATTTCCAATAACATTTATATAATCTACCGTTGTAAATGTCATTTCATCATTTTTATTCTGTTAGAATTGATAAAATTTTGTTTACTTTTTGCTTTAGTGAATGATCAATGTTGCCCATTAATTTCTCAACCAAGCTTTTATCGAGCGTTGCAAGTTTATGAACACGGATTACAGACGGTAGTTTTAAACCCGATTCTTCCCAGTTATTAATTTGCACATCGAAAGTTGTCTTGTATATTTGGCTGGTAATTCGACAAACAATTATATCTCCATCATCGGTGTCAGACAAAACTAAAGCGGGTCTTCTTTTAAAAGAAGTCTCGTCAGTATAAGGAAATTTCAATAATACTATATCACCAAATTTGAGATGGCTCATTTTATCAATTGTCATAGATTGAATCGGATTCAGCATAACCACTAAAAAACTGTTCTTGAGCAGTTTTTTGAAAGTCAATCTGATCATTAATGTCAGAATCGTCAACAAGAAGAATTACCCGAACTTGATTTTGTTTGGATTTTAATTCAGATTGAATCCTTGAAGGAATCAGAATCTGATTATTCTTAATTCTCGTTTTAAACTCTAATGCTCTCATATCTTTAATATTTTCACCAAATTTACTCAATTCTATTTACTTACAAACCTATTGACCAATGACTTTCTTCTATTGGATTTTCTGTTCTATAATATTCAACATTTTCATGGTGGCCTTGATGGCTGCGGCGGTTTGGTCAGAATCGAGGCCACGGGTGCGGAACTCGTTGTCGCCTTGCCATGTGATTACGGTTTCCACAAAGGCATCGGTCATACCGCCCG
>CAZSIK010000369.1:0-3488 GCA_964606515.1 uncultured Prolixibacteraceae bacterium | reverse complement strand
TTTTACCGCAAGTACTCAATGGTTTTAATTGAAGAGTTAGCCAAACGATATGGAAACGACAAACGGGTTATTGGGTGGCAACTTGATAACGAACCTAAAGTTTTTGCCGATTATGGTCAGGATGCTCATTTTCGTTTTCGTACCTGGTTGGAAAAAAAATATAAAACCATCGGTGAATTGAACCATGCTTGGGGAAATAATTTTTGGAGCGGGACTTATACTTCTTTCGACCAAATCAATATTCCAAATGTGTCGCAATGGGGGATGAACCTGCATCAAAGGCTCGACCATAAAAGGTTCATGGATAACGAAACCGCCTCTTTCCTCGACGAACAGGCGCTGGTAATCCGGAAATATATGGCCACTTGGCAATGGATCACTTCAAATTATATCCCGATGTACGATGTGGGCTACATTGGGCAAAGCAAGGAGCTCGATTTTGTTTCCTATACCCGCTATATGGTGTATGGTGGGGATATGGGGGTTGGCAAAAAGGGATACCGGATTGGCGAACCTTCAAGAATCCCGATGGCAAACGACTTTTTTAGGCCATTAAAAGGGATGTATGGGGTAATGGAGCTTCAACCCGGTCAGGTAAACTGGGGAAGCATCAACTCACAACCCCTCCCGGGGGCAGTTAGGCTTTGGCTTTGGCATGTGTTTGCCGGGGGCAGCAAGTTCGCTTGCACCTATCGCTTCCGCGCTCCTCTATACGGGTACGAACAGTATCATTATGGAATAGTGGGCTACGACGGGATTACGCCTACCTCGGGAGGATTGGAATACTCACGGTTTATCAAGGAAATTGATCTGCTCCGAAAAAAGCATGAGCCAACTGCCCAAGTTCCTGAAAACTATGCCAAAAGGAAAACAGCTATTTTGTTCAATCCCGATAACGTGATGGCTATCGAGCAGAATAAACAAACCCAGGAATGGAACACTATCGAACATTTTCTGAAATATTACAAAGCACTGAAATCGTTTGGTGCCCCGGTTGATTTTATCCGCGACTCAAGTGACTTTTCGCAATATCCACTTTTAGTTGTCCCTGCTTATCAACAAATTGATCGGGAGTTAATCGGTAAATTAACTCGCTACGCCCAAAACGGGGGCCATCTGGTACTTAGTTGTCGTACTGGCCATCAAAACAGGCTCGGTCATTTATGGGAAGCTCCTTTTGCCCAACCCATCTATGATTTGATAGGCGCTGAAATCGCTTTTTATGACCTACCCATGTCACACGATCCTGGTTTTGTTGAGTATGAAGGAGAAAAGATGGAATGGAAAAGTTGGGGTGAAGTTCTAAAACCTCGTGAAGGTTCTGAAGTATGGGCCCTTTATAAAGGTGATTTTTACTCAGGTGAAGCTGCCGTAGTTTCAAGAACATTTGGAAAAGGAAGCGTTACTTACCTCGGTGTCGACAGCAGAAATGGTTCCCTTGAGAATAAGGTATTGAGAAAGGTTTTCTCCAACATGAAGGTTGGCATTGAAGATTATCCTGCTGGTATCATGGTCGAATACCGCGATGGATTTGGGATTGCTGTGAATTACGGAGAAAATCAATATGAAATGAAACTGAGCCCTGAATACGAAATATTGATCGGCAAGAAAATGATCGGGGTGGGAGATGTACTAGTTTGGAAAACAGGTTCGGTGAAAGGAAAATAAACCTCATGATGAGCCAGAATTCTTTTCATAAACGAATTGATTTTCATTTTTTTATTGCCGGGTGGATCGTAATGATTTTTTTATTGGTTTTAACTCATAGGGGCGATGTGTTTTTATGGGTCAACCGATTTTCAAATTCTTATTTCGACAAGGTGTTTTCCTTGATTACCCTGACCGGGCTCGGAAGTGTGGCCGCCTTATTCAGTTTATTCTTTTTGTTGTTCATTTCCCTGAAAAAAGGAATGCAATTGTCGTTGGCATTATTGTGGGTTTCAGTTTTTACCAATTTGGGGAAACGCTTCCTTTTTCTTCAACATAACCGCCCATTGATGGAATATGATTATCTCGACTTGTACCGCATCTTGCCCAATGTTCCCCTTTCTTATTACCGGTCATTTCCTTCGGGGCATACAATGACCGCATTTGGGCTTGCTGTTGTCTTGGCCTACTTTTTACGCGACAGTAGGTCAGGCCCTTTTTTGTATTTATGGGCCCTTCTGGTTGCTTTTTCAAGAATCTATCTGTGTCAGCATTTTTTTGTCGATACCGTATGGGGAATGATCTTTGGTTTTGTTTCAGGTTTGCTATCGGTATTGATAGTAAATAAAATAGCTGAAAATCCTAAGTTGGGATGGCTCGATAAAAGTGTATTTTGCCTGATCGGGCATAAAACAAATCCTTTGTAAAATATGAAAAAGATTAGTTTGGTTATTTGTGTGTTCAACGAGGAAGAAAATATTTTGCCATTAGCAAATCAAATAAAAAACTCGCTCGAAAAATATGATTTTGAAGCCATTTTTGTTGACGACGGATCGACCGACAATACACGCAAAGCCGTTCGGATGATTGATGATCCACGTTTCATTTTGGTTGAATTAAGAAAAAATTATGGGCAAAGTTCAGCTTTACAGTCTGGAATTGATGTGGCTGAAGGAGAATATATTGTGACCCTGGATGGCGATTTGCAGAACGATCCTTCCGACATTCCCATGATGCTAAAAAAAGCCATTGATGAGAATTGGGATGTAGTTGCCGGAATCAGGCTCAACAGACAGGATGGCATGTTGCTTAGAAAATTACCCAGTAGGATTGCCAATTCAATTATCCGTGAAGCAACCAAGGTTAAGATAAAAGATTATGGTTGTACGCTGAGGGTTTTCAGGGCCGATCTAGCCAAAAACCTGAAAATCTATGGAGAACTACATCGCTTTATTCCTGTTTTAGTGGCCCTCGAGGGGGGAACCATTACCCAGGTTGAAGTGAAACATCATGCACGGATTCATGGAAAATCAAAATATGGCATTGGACGGACCTTTAAAGTGGTGAGCGACCTTTTGGTAATGCTATTTCTGAAAAAATACCTACAAAAACCCATGCACCTTTTTGGTGGCTTGGGTGCCATTAGCATTGTCGGGGGAATATTCATCAACCTGTATTTGTTGGTACTTAAAATTTTAGGACACGATATCTGGGGGAAGCCCTTGTTAATTCTGGGGGTAATCCTTTTTTTGGGGGGAATACAGCTGATTACTTTTGGCTTGTTGGCCGAGGTGCAGATGAGAACTTATTTTGAGTCACAAGATAAAAAACCCTACCGCATTCGTAAAATCGAAAGGGTAGGGTAGTATGGCCAAGTTTTTTGTCTAATTCAGCTCTTCGAGAAGGGCCAGGGTTTTATCGTAATCAGGTTCCTGGGCAATTTCGGGAACGATTTCGACCAGCCTTACCACACCTTCTTTATCGATTACCACGGTGCCTCTGGCGAGCAAGGCAAGTTCCTTGATCAGAAAACCATATTTTCCACCAAATTCCCTTTCACG